>CALWRP010000199.1 GCA_944383955.1 uncultured Clostridia bacterium | reverse complement strand
CAGAGCCCCGACCACTCAGCTGCCGGTGATCGGATCCCATCGCGAAGCACTGAAAAAGGCAGGAAAAACAGCGAAGCGTCTTTTTCCGGATGGCGTCGCACTCCTGTACTTTTCTCCACACAACCTTTTTCGATAAGCTCAGAGCCTCCCGCCGGGGGCTCTTTTTTTATAAATATTTTACAATATGGTGATGGAGACTCTCTGAGAAACGTAGTATGATAGAGAAGGAATAACCGCTTCAGTCCGATGCTTCGGTGCTGCGGTAAACGGCAGACGCCGGAGCCGGATCATCCGATTTGATGGGAGTGTTCACTATGCTGCCTTGTCAGACCTCCTGTCCCCGCTATCGCGAGGGCTGCCACAAAACGTGCGAAGCCTGGGAGCGCTTCGTGCGTGAGAATCAGATCGAGCGTGAGAAGAAGAAAAAGTACCTCGCCTTTCACAGCGAGCGGTGCAGCGCGGTGATTCGCAGCTGCGCCCGCACGATGCCGTCCTTCGGCTATCGCTGAGCGCCGTCCTGCCCGCACCGCGCCGCGTACTCGCGCAGCAGAGAGACGTAGGTCCTGTATTGGCTCAGGGAGACGTCCGGCGGCGTCTGGTGGTCGACGCTCGGGATGTACCGCCCGCTCTGCATGGCGGGGAGCAGGCGCTCAAACTCGCGGCGCATGGCCTCCTCGCCCAGGTGCAGGATCGTCTTGTCGTAACCGCCGATCATGAGCCAGTCGGGGTATGCTCTGCGGATGCGGTTCACGTCCACGCCCGCCTGGCGCTCGAGCGGCAGCACGCCCTCGATCCCCGCCTCGCGGAACCATGGGATCAGCGGCTCCACGTCGCCGTCCGTGTCGATCAGCACCCGCACCCCCGCCTGCTTCAGCACCGGGATGAGCTTCCGGTAGTACGGCAGCAGGAACTCGTCGAACTGCTCCCTGCCGATCATCGGTCCAAGATTGTAGGACATATCCTCCGCGAACGTCATGAACTCCGGCCGGAAGACGGGCAACAGGCGATCGAGCGCCCGCAGATAGTAGTCTGTCAGATCGCGGTTCATCCGGTGCATGAGCTCCGGCTCGTCGTAGAAGGCGTACAGATGCCCCTCGATGCCGAAGAGCGTGCGCGGGAACCAGAAGAAGCCCTCGAGCGTCAGCCACTGGGCGTAGTCGCCGCGGCTGGACGCAGCACACGGTCAACGGCGTCACGCGCCGTCTCACCGCCGGAGACGTCGTCCTCGTCGACTTTGGGGAGGTGCACAGCTTCGACAGCGGCAGCGTGGAATTGCAGGTGACGAACTGCCTGTTTCAGCCCGTCCTGATCGATCCCTCCCTCGCGGCATGCCGGAGCTTTCCGGAGCTGCTCAACAGCTGCCTGCTCGGCGTGGGCTTCTCCTGCGGCAGGGCCGGCGAGAGGGAGAAGGTGTTTCACGACCGGGACGGCCGCGTCCGCGCCGTGCTCGACAGGATGCGCGAGGAGACGATGGAGCAGAATGTCGGCTGGTATGCGATGCTGCGCGTCCTGCTGATGGATCTCCTCATTCAGTCCGTGCGCCTGATCGGCCTGCAGGTTGCGGAGAGGCCGGGGGTGGAGGTGTCGTGGATTCTCGAGGAGATCCGGCGCGACGAAGCCTCCCCGCACTCGCTGACGGCATACGCCGGGCGCTTCGGCATGCGGCCGGAAGCGCTCTCGCGCCTGTTTCAGCGCCAGACGGGAGAGAAATTCAGCGAATATCTGCGCCGCCGCCGGATGGAGCTGGCCTGCCGCCTTCTGCTTGAGACGCAGGAGCCGATCCCGGTGATTGCGGAGCGCTGCGGCTACCTGGACGCCAAAACCTTCCGCGAGGCGTTCCGGCTCACCGTCGGGATGTCCCCGCGCGAGTACAGGCGGCAGCGTCCCCCCGCGCTTCTGCGCATGCTCTGATTGATCAAAAAACGCCCGCTCCGGCTTTGGCCTTGAGGCCTTCCCGGAGCGGGCGTTGCTTTACTGTTATTTTCCGGGCTTTTTGCGCAGGACGTCATGCTCCTTGGAGAGCTTCACGATGACGGCCGACAGTGCGAGTACGCCGATGAGGTTCGGCAGCACCATCAGGCTGTTGAACATATCGGAGAGCGCCCACACAAGGTCAACCTTCATCAGCGAGCCGAGGATGACGAAGACAATGACGAGCGCCGCGTAGACGGGCACGCCCTTCTTGCCGAACAGGTATTTCACGTTTGTCTCGCCGAAAAAGTACCAGCCGATGATGGTCGAGAACGCGAAGAACAGCATACAGATCGCGATGAACACGTTGCCGAATTCGCCGAACACGGAGTTGAAGGCCGCCTGGGCGAGCGGCGCGGCCGTCAGCGGGGCACCGTTTGCGTCCGTGAAGGAGGTGGAGCCGGTGGAGAGGATGACGAGCGCCGTCATCGTGAGAACGACGAACGTGTCGATGAAGACGCCGATCATCGCGACGACGCCCTGGTCGCACGGATGCTCTACCTTTGCGAGAGCGTGGGCGTGCGGGGTGGAGCCCATACCGGCCTCGTTCGAGAACAGGCCGCGCGCAACGCCGAAGCGGATGGCCTCGCGCACCGTAACGCCCGCCACGCCGCCAGCCATGGCCTGCGGGTCAAAGGCCAGGACGAAGATCTGCGCAAACGCCGTGCCGAGATTTCTCCAGTTGACAGCCAGCACAATCAAAGAGCCGAGCACATAGAGCACGGCCATGACGGGCACCACCTTCTCGGTCACGGATGCGATGTACTTCTTGCCGCCGAGGAAGATAAACGCCGAAATGGCGGCCACAACAATGCCGACCGCCAGACCCGGCACATGGAAGGCCGTCTGAAAGGAGTCGCTGATCGAGTTCGACTGCACCATGTTGCCCATGAAGCCGAGGGCGAGGATCAGGGCAATGGCGAAGAAGCCCGCGAGGAATTTCCCGAAGGCGCCGTGAAATTTCTCCTTGATGTAGTAGACGGGGCCGCCGGTCAGCTCCCCGTCGACCACGCGGCGGTATTTCTGGGCGAGAGTCGCTTCGCCGTAGATCGTCGCCATGCCGAAGAAGGCGCTCAGCCACATCCAGAAAATCGCGCCCGGCCCGCCGGAGGCGATCGCCGTCGCCGCGCCCGCAATGTTGCCTGTGCCGACCTGGGCCGCCACCGCCGTCGCGAGCGACTGAAACGAGCTCATGCCGTCCTTGCCGGCCTGATCGCCGTGCAGGCGGATGTTGCCGAACACAGCCTTGAATCCCTCTTTCAACTTGCGCACCTGCACAAATCTGAGCCGCACGGTGAACCAGATCCCCGTCCCGCCCAGCAAAATGATCAGAATCACGTCCTTCAGCCATGTGTTGATCGTGCCCACGACCCACGTCAGCCCGTTTACGAATTGTGTCGCGAAATCCACTGTGTCCCCTCCGGTTTCCTGCTGTGATAAAGTGAAAAAGCGTCTGAGATTAAGGCACCACCGCACAATTCGCGCCTTGGGGCTCAGGCGGCGTGTCGCGCCAAAATTTTCCGTGATATTTTCCAAAAATGCTCGCCAATCCGGCAAGGATTGCCTGCGCTTTTTGGATCATC
>CALWRP010000198.1 GCA_944383955.1 uncultured Clostridia bacterium | reverse complement strand
GATGATCCAAAAAGCGCAGGCAATCCTTGCCGGATTGGCGAGCATTTTTGGAAAATATCACGGAAAATTTTGGCGCGACACGCCGCCTGAGCCCCAAGGCGCGAATTGTGCGGTGGTGCCTTAATCTTACCATGCTGCTGCGGTCTGTCAAGATGGCGCCCACCACAAAAGCCTATCCAGCCTTTTTACGGCTCCGTCTCATAGGGCCAGGTGCTGACGCCGCCAAATTTGCAGATATTGGCGTAGCCCAGCCCGGCCAATTTGGAGGACGCGGTTTTGCTGCGGTTTCCGCTGGGGCAGTAAACCAGAACCATGGAACCCTTCCCCGGGATGTGTCCGGCGTCGTATTCGTCCCGTTTCCAAACGTCCAGAATCACGACGTCCTGGGTATCCATCAGCTCTTTGGCTTTTTCCTGGGTGATCTGCCGGTAAGAGCTTGTTGGCCGTGCTTCCGCTGCATCCGGTCAGCCGAAAAAGCAAAGAGAACAGCAACCGGGATTCGCTCTCCAGGCACTCGGATAGCTCCTCGCTCCGTGATGCGGTTCACAGGCGCAGGTTTTTCCATCCGCTTCGATCCCTTCGGGGACGCGGCCGCGGACAGGTTTACGAGAGGGTTCCGCAGGTCTCCTTTAATCTCCTCAATATCTCCACATCCGCCGGACAAAACGCATATTGATCGATCTCATCCACGGTAATCCAACGGATGTCCGCGTGCTCCAGTTTCCGGGGAACGCCTTCCCGGATGGCCGCGTGAAACAAAGTGAGATGAACCGTCAAATCGGGATACGCATGGGTAACGTCCAGAAACGCCTCGCCCACATCCAGCGTGACGGCCAGCTCCTCCTGGCATTCCCGGATGAGCGCCTGCTCCTTGGTTTCCCCTGGCTCCACTTTTCCGCCCACAAACTCCCAAAGCAGCCCTCTGGCCTTGTGGGCAGGGCGCTGGCAAATCATAAATTGATTTCCGTCCCAGATCAGGGCGGCAACGACTTCTGTCGCCATTTCTCAAAGCTCACCTTCCCATCTTTGAAATCTTCCTCTGTCATTGTAGCATCAAATTCCTTGCGTAAAAAGAGCAAAAAGCGCTCCCGCGCCGGCCTCGGCACAGGAGCGTTTTCCATCGTCAGGCTATTGCGTTTCGCGCAGCTGATCAGCGGCGTCCAAAGCCCTTCTGCGATCCCGCGCGGAGGGCGCGTCATGCGACTTTCTGCGGCACAGCGGGCAGGAGCAGTGGATTTTCCCCTTGGACAAGCGGCCCGCGGCTCCGCGCTCCCACCCCTGCACAAGCTCCTCTCCGCCAAGCTGGCGCAGAAGGCTCTCTTTGCGGTGAATGGCGCGCTTGCGCAGTTTTCGGTAATCGCTTCGGCTTCTGTTCATTTTCCTTCACTCCTCGACAGTTCGGGCAGCCTGCAAGAGACGTCAAGGAAACGGGCTCTCTTACAGGCTGCCTATCTGCCGGAGGAAGGGGAAGCGGTTCGGCATCATTTTCCATCCTCCCCTAAAGCTTTGTATCTTTTTTGCGGTGCGAAGCAAGAAAAGCGAGACCCGCTTCACACCGATGCTTCTGATCTTCCAAACAGGCCCCGTCTGAACAGGAATCACGCATCCCGATCCGCGGCCGGAGACGGCACGCGCGCAGCGTTTGGCGCGGGCGGGGTCTGGTCGCAGAGGCAGGGCAGGCGGCCGGAGGGGCCGACGGTGTAGATGCGGCAGGGCGCCTCGGACTGCACGCCGCGCACGAAGGGGCACTTGATGGCGAGGCCGGGGGCCGAGGGGAGATCGTAGCACACGGCCATGCGGTTGCACGAGCAGCCGCGGCTGCGGCACCAGTCGCAGGGATCGGCGTTGGTGCAGTGCTTGATGGCGGGGAACTCGGCGTACTCCTGGGCGATTTTGCCGCCCTTCTCGTAATCGCCGCTGCTGATGAGCAGGTGCTCGGCGGAGAGCTCGGAAAAAATATGGCTCCAGTGGCTCGCGGTGCCGTGGTGGGGGGCCTTGAGGATGTAGTAGCCGTCGTAGAACTGATCGGCGATGGCGTCGAAGGTCTCCGGGGCGGCGTCGCCCGTCATGAGGATGTCGTCGAGGCTGGCCTCCTGGGTGCGGCGGTTGTGGAAGACGAGGCTGGCGGCGTTGAGGGCCTCAGCGTAGGCCGTGCGCACGGCGGAGCGGTTGAGCAGCTCGCGGACGTCGGGCGCGGGCGGGAGCAGATTGAGCTCCGCGGCCAGCTCGTCGATCTGCAGCAGCGGGGCGGTGCAGGCGGCCACGAGCTCCTCGGTGAGGGGCATGCCGGAGGCGGCGCGGCAGTAGGCGCGGCAGAATTCGCGCTTGAGCGCCTGGAATTTGGCGGCGCATTCCGGCAGGAAGGGCGAGGAGAGGGCGACGTTGAGATCCTCCACGGCGTTGGCGAAGAGATCGGAGAAGGGGTAGTCCTCGCGGCGGGGCCAGAGCACGTCGTAGGTCACGTTGTCGAAGGTGAAGCTGTCCCCGGCGGCAAGGCCGCGCACGGTCTCGGGGCCGGAGGCGCGGGCCGCCCGCTCGAAGAGGCGCAGCGAGGCAATGTTCGCGCGGGCGTAGTCCGTCTGGTCGCGCAGAAAGACGAAGACGAAGAGGGCGAACTCCAGCAGCAGGGCGCGCCCGAGGGCGTCGCACGGGCTGGCGGGCAGGTAGATCGTGTCAAAATATTTCGGCTCCTTGCCGAGCAGGTTCCAGAAGCCGGAGAGATGATCGCGGTGGCAGTGCGAGAGCAGAAAGGCGCGCGAGGACGCGCGGCGGTAGCGCTCGAGAATGCCCTGGCTCACGCAGAGGGACAGCTCGCGGCCGTCCTCCCGCCGGACGCGGTTCATGCTGCCGCAGTCCACCATGAGGATCTCGCCCCGGCCTCCGCCGAGGACGACGCACTCCCCGTATTCCACATTGTGCAGCTCGAGATACTGCATGGAGCACTCCTCCCAATCAGATTCAGTCGATGCGGCGGAAGCCCTTGACGGGGCGGCCCTCCTCCCACTCGCCGGTGAAGAGGATCTGGCCGTCGCGGTATTCGGTGCCGTGGCCGTGGCGCTTGCCGTCCTTCCACTCGCCGGTGTAGATCAGGTTGCCGTCCGGATCGAAGGCCGCGCCGAGGCCCGTGGGCACGTTGTCCTTCCACTTGCCGGCGAAGAGCGAGCCGTCGCGGGAGCTGAAGGCCACGCCCGCGCCCTCACGCACATTCTGCTTCCAGCGGCCGGCATAGCAGAGCTTGCCGCTCTTGTAATAGTAGACGCCGAAGCCGTCGCGGCGGTCGTCGCGGTAGTCGCCCTCATAGGCGGTGCAGCCGTTCTCCATCTGCGTGCGGCCGCGGCCGGTGCGCTTGCCGTCCTCCAGCGCGCCGAAGTAGAGATAGCTCTCGTCTGCGCTGACGACAATCTGCTTGACGGCCTTGAGCGAGGGCAGGAGGATCGGCTCGCGCTCGGGCGGCAGCGCCTCGCGCTTTTCCAGGGCGGGAGCCCGCACCGCGCCGGTGCGGTTGCGCGCGGCCACCGAGTATCTGGTGGGCTTGCCGCCGCCCTTTTTGGCGCTGGAGACCTCCTCGAGCAGGGCGTTGACGGCCTTCGCGTTGGCGGCGTCGTCGATGAGGATGCGCTCCACGGGGCGCGGGGCCGTCTCGATGACGACGGGCTCGCGGAAAAACTCCACCTCGCGGTTGACGGCGTAGTCGTCTCCGGCGGGGGGCGGCGTTTCGGGCTTTTTCGCGGCGGCGACGCGCAGGGGCGCGGTGTTGTCCACCACCTGGAAGCCGTCCAGGCCGCTCTCGTCCTCCTGCACGGGCTCCGGCAGACGCACCGCGAAGGGCTTGCCGCTCTCGCTCTCGAGGACGGCGGCGCGGCGCCTGGCCTGCTCCGGCGGGCAGAAGCCCGCGCGGCCCCCGCACAGCTCCGCGAGCACGGGGGGCTCCCCCGCCTCGGCGTTCACCAGGCTCGCGAGGCCGCCCTCGGGCAGCTCGCAGCGCACCAGCGTCTCCCCGGCGTATTTCTGCGCCTCGCCGTCCCAGCGCAGCAGCTCCAGGTTTTCCCCGGCGGGGCGCAGGCAGGCGGCGGCGCGGCTGGTCACGCCGCAGTCGTAATAGGCGGTTTGCAGCCATTCGTAATCAAAATTATACCGCGTCTTGGAGACGATCTCCCCGGCGAAATTGCGGCAGACGACGCTCCAGCCGTAGTCCTCGGGCGCGGCCTCCTCGAGCAGGAGGCTGCCGCAGCGCTTCTCCCAGCGCAGGTCGCGCCTGGTAAGGCGGTAGACGCAGACAATCTCCCTGCCGTCCTCCACGGCCTTCTCGCGGCCCGACTGGCGCTTCACGCCGGAAAACCACGAGCGCAGCAGGCGGCAGAAGAGGGCTTTGCTGCCCGGCGCGCCGTCGTAGGGGCTGAGCAGAACCGCGCAGATTTGATTGTTTTGAGTCATTTCGCGTTCCTTCCTTCCGATGACGCAGCGTTTCCGGGCAAGCCGGCGCAAACAGGCTTTTTTCATCCCGTTTCCGGCAGATTCCATATATCGTTTATTGTACCACATCCCCCCGCCCCGCGCAACCGCCCGCGCGGGAGATGGGCGCAGTTGGCTCTTGTTTTTTTCACCAAAATTCGCTATCATGGGATTGGTTTCTATTTAGGCAACACCGCATAATTTCAGGTGGCGTAGCGTGCCAAAAAATTTTTTGCGAGATGATCCAAAAAGCGCAGGCAATCCTTTCCGGATTGGCGAGCATTTTGGGGAAATATCACGGAAAATTTTGGCGCGATACGCGTGGTGCACAGCACCATCTGAGCCCAAGGCGAGAATTGTGCGGTGGTGCCTTTCGTTTCAAAATTCAATTCGAAATATTTCAAATTCAGGAGGCGCTTTGTCCATGAACCGGTATGCCGTCGGCATCGATTACGGCTCGCTCTCGGGGCGGGCTGTCGTTTTGAATCTGCAAACGGGGGAGGTGGCGGCGAGCGCGCTGTTCGAGTATCCCCACGGCGTGATGGACGAGGCTCTGCCGGACGGAACCAGGCTGCCGGACGGCTGGGCGCTGCAGCACCCGCAGGACTATCTCGACGTGCTCTCGCACGCCGTGCCGCAGGCCCTGCGCGAGGCGGGCGTTTCCCCGCAGGAGGTGGCCGCCGTGGGCGTGGACTGCACCGCCAGCACGGCTCTGCCCGTGCGCACCGACGGCAAGCCGCTGTGCTTTCTCGAGCGCTTTGCCTCGCGCCCGCACGCCTATGTGAAGATGTGGAAGCACCACGCCGCCCAGCCCCTGGCGGACGAGATGACGCGCCTCGCGCGGGAGCGCGGGGAGAGCTGGCTGCCGTTTTACGGCGGGCGGGTGTCCTCGGAGTGGTCGCTGCCGAAGCTGTGGCAGCTCGCGCGCGAGGACGAGGAGGTGTGCCGCGCCGCCGACCGCTGGGTGGAGGCCGCCGACTGGATTGTGTGGCAGCTGTGCGGCAAGCTGACGGCCAACGCCTGCGCCGCCGGCTACAAGGCCTTCTGGAGCCGGCAGGAGGGCTACCCCTCCCGGGACTATCTCTCCGCCCTCGACGAGAGGCTGGCGCGGGCCGTGGAGCAGAAGCTCGGCGGGGACCCGCTGCCGCCCGGCTCGCTGGCGGGCTTTGTGACGAAGCGCGGAGCGGCGCTTTCGGGGCTGGCCGTGGGCACGCCGGTGGCCGTGGGCGGCGTGGACGCCCACGTGTGCGTGCCCGCCGCGGGGATCGACGGCCCCGGCCAGCTGCTGGCCATCATCGGCACCTCCACCTGCCACATGCTGCTCGGGGAGCGGCGGGTGGCCGTGCCCGGCATCTGCGGCGCGGTGGAGGACGGCATCCTGCCGGGCTTTACCGGCTATGAGGCCGGGCAGAGCGCCGTGGGCGACTGCTTCGCCTGGTATCTTGAGAACTGCCTGCCGGCCTCTGTGCGCGAGGAGGCGCAGCGGGAGGGCAGGAGCCTGCACGCGGTTCTGCGCGGGCGGGCGGCGCGGCTGCGGCCCGGCGAGAGCGGCCTTGTCGCCCTCGACTGGTGGAACGGGAACCGCTCCGTGCTCACGGACGCCTCGCTCTCGGGGACCATTCTGGGCCTCACGCTGCGCACCAGGCCGGAGGAGATCTACCGCGCCCTGCTGGAGGCGACGGCCTACGGCACGCGGATGATCGTGGAAAACTACCGCGCGCACGGCCTGCCGGTGGAGCGCTTCGTGGCCTCCGGCGGCATCCCGCTCAAGGATCCGCTGATGATGCAGATCTACGCCGACGTGCTCGGCATGCCCGTGCATGTGGCGGCGGCGGAGCAGGGCCCGGCGGTGGGCTCGGCGATCCTGGCGGCCGTGGCGGCCGGGAAGCGCCGCGGCGGCTTCGACAGCGTGGGCGAGGCTGTGCGCGCCCTCGGCGGGCCAGGCGGCACGGTCTACACCCCGGATCCGCAGGCCGCCTCCGTCTACGACAGACTCTTCGCCCTCTACCGCGAGCTGCACGACCACCTCGGCCGCGAGAGCGCCGTGATGCGGCGGCTGCGGGCCATCCGCGCGGGGGAGGCGTAAGCCGGCCGTCACGCGCCGCCCTCTCCCGTCATACGATGGGAGGGAAGGAGGCGTTGACCGATGAACGGAATCGACGTCAGCTATCATCAGGGAAAAATCGACTGGAAGGCCGTGCGGCAGGCGGGGATCGACTTTGCCATCCTGCGCGCGGGCTACGGCTCCTCCGCCGCACAGAAGGATAAATGCTTCGACGCGAACGCCAGGGGCGCGCTCGAGGCGGGGCTTCACATCGGCGCTTACTGGTTCAGCTATGCCGTCACGCCAGAGGACGCCCGGCTGGAGGCCCGCGCCTGCCGCGACGTGCTCGCCCCCTATTGGGGGAAACTCGCCTTTCCCGTCTATCACGACTACGAGTATGACTCCGAGCGCTACGCGAAGGAGCAGACGGGCCGCGACCCCACGCGGGCCGAGCGCACGGCGGTGATCGCCGCGTTTTTGCAGGAGCTTGAGAGCTTCGGCTACCGCGGCGGCGTCTATACGAACCGCGACTATATGAAAAACCGCCTGGACATGGCGGCCCTCGCGCCGTATGAGCTGTGGATCGCCGACTACAGCGCGCAGGAGATTGACCCGCGCGCCGGGCTGTGGCAGACGGGCAGCACCGGCAGGGTGGCGGGCATCGCCGGGAATGTGGACATGAACCGCGGCCTGCTCGACTATCCCACTCTTCTGCGCGCCGCCGGAAAGAACGGCCTGGCCGCCGCGCCGGCCGCCCCCGACTTTGTGAGCGACACCACCTCCGCGGTGGAGCTCGCGCGCTACGCCGTCTACACGGCGAAGATCACGGGCCGGGATATCGCTCTTGTGCCCGGCACGCCGGGCGTGGTGTGGCCGATCCGCTGCCGCCGCGAGGGAAACGCGACGTATTGGCACATCGCCGCCGTCGGCGAGCCCGGTGCGGAGACGGGGATCTATCCCGCCGGGGGCGGGGCGAAGATCTTCACGGTGCGCGTCCGGCAGGGCTGACACGGCCCGCTTGTCATGTGCTCCCGCCCCGCGGAGGGTGAAAAAGCGAAATTTGTGAGACAGAAAAGCATTTGGGGCCCCCCGGCTGAGCCGGGGGGCCCCGAGCTTATCGAAAAAGGGTAGGCAGCATAGAATCGGAAACTTTCGGCTGGGTGCGAATCGTCCGGAAAAAGACGCTTCGCTATTTTTCCTGGCTTTTCTGGCGCTTCGCAAGCTATTTAAGGGGGCT
>CALWRP010000197.1 GCA_944383955.1 uncultured Clostridia bacterium | reverse complement strand
CTCCCGGCAGCTTACTTCCTCAGAGGCAGGTTGATCGGGCGTCGCAGCGCGGCGGACTCCCTCAGTCTTGCCGCCGCTTGCGCGCCGTCAAGCCAGCTCCCCCAGAGGAGGAGCCTTGGTTACGGCGAAGCTGTTTCTCAGCGTTCTATGGAAACTAACTGCGAGCCGTAGCCTCTTTCCTCGCAGGAAAAAGACCTTCCGGGCTGTCGAAGCGTTATTTTCCGGTGCAGAGCACCGCAAAATAATGCTTCGCACGCAAGTCACGGCCGCGCCGTGACTTGCCCGGCCGCACTGAACACGGTTCCAATCTGTTCGCCGTCAAAGAGGCGGTAGAGGTTTTCCGGGTTCGCGCCGCTCATCACGCAGCAGGGGATGCCGTCGGCGTTGACCATGGAGGCGGCCTTCACCTTTGTCGCCATGCCGCCGGTGCCGCGGTTCGTACCCGCGCCGCCCGCGAGGGCGATCACCTCGTCCGTCACGCCCGCCACATAGGGGATGCGGCGCGCGTCCGGGTCGATGCGCGGATTGGCCGTGTAGAGGCCGTCGATGTCCGTGAGCAGGATGAGCAGATCCGCCTGCGTCAGGTGGGCCACGATGGCCGAGAGCGTGTCGTTGTCGCCGATGTGGCTGCCGACCAGCTCGTCGACGCCCACGGTGTCGTTCTCGTTCACGATCGGGATGATGCCCATGGCGATCAGCTCCGCGAACGTGTTCTCAACGTTCCTGCGGCTGCGCTCGTGGTCGACGACGTCGCCCGTGAGCAGCACCTGCGCCACCGTGCGGCTGTATTCGCCGAAGAATTTGTCGTAGATAAACATCAGCTCGCACTGGCCCACCGCCGCGAGCGCCTGCTTCTTTTCCGTCTCAGAGGGCCGCTCGCGCAGGCCGAGCTTGCCCATGCCCACGCCGATCGCGCCCGAGGTGACGAGGATGATCTCGTGCCCGCTGTTCTGCAAATCGCTGAGCACGCGGCACAGCGACTCCACCCGCCGCAGATTCAGCTTTCCGTTTTCATACGTCAGCGTGGAGGTGCCCACCTTCACGACAACGCGCTTTGCCTGTGTGATTTCCGACATGTCCCTGTTCCCTTCCCCGGGCGTTCGCCGCCCGGAATGAAATCGAAGGGGCCGCCGGAAGCCCCGGGCAAGCCCGCACAATTCCAAGCGCGCAGCTGTGAATGATGCAGGATTGCCACGGGCTTGCGGCGGCCCCGTTGCTGCTTGTGTTTAGTCGTCCTTGCGGCGCGGCTTGTTCGTGTTGGCATAGAAGCCGTTGCTCGCGCGCGGGCGCTCCTCACGGCGCGGGCCGTGGTCGCGGCGGGGGCGGCGCGGCGCGTCGGAGATCTCGTTCTCCGGCACCAGGCCCTCCACCTCGATCAGCGCGTCGCGGCGGGAGAGGTTCAGACGGCCCTTGTCGTCGATCTCGAGCACCTTCACCATCACCTCGTCGCCGACGTTGACAACGTCCGTCACCTTCTCGGTGCGCTTGACGTCAAGCCGCGAGATGTGCACCAGGCCCTCCTTGCCGGGAGCGATCTCCACGAACGCGCCGAACTCCATCAGGCGCGTGACCTTGCCCTTGTAGATGGCGCCCGGCTCCGGGTCGTTGACGATCGTGTCGACAATCGAGAGCGCGCGGCGGCAGTTGTCGGCGTCCAGGCCGGAGATGAAGACGTGTCCGTCCTCCTCCACGTCCACCTTCACGTTGCACTCGGCGCAGATCTTCTGAATGACCTTGCCGCCCGTGCCGATGACCTCGCGGATCTTGTCCACCGGGATGACGGTGCTCATCATCTTCGGGGCGTACGGAGAGAGCTCGGCTCTCGGCTCCGGAATCGCCTTGAGCAGGACCTCGTCGATGATATAATTGCGGGCCTTGTGCGTCTTCTCCAGGGCCTCCTTCACCATCTCAGGCAGCAGGCCGTCGATCTTCAGGTCCATCTGGATGGCCGTGATGCCCTCCTTCGTGCCGGCAACCTTGAAGTCCATGTCGCCGAAGAAGTCCTCGAGGCCCTGAATGTCGACCATCGTCATCCAGCGGCTGCCCTCGGTGATGAGGCCGCAGGAGATGCCGGCCACGGGGGCCTTGATCGGCACGCCGGCGTCCATCAGGGCCAGCGTGGAGCCGCAGACGGAGGCCTGCGACGTCGAGCCGTTCGAGCTGAGCACCTCGGAGACGAGGCGGTAGGCGTAGGGGAACTCCTCCACGGAGGGGATGACCGGCAGCAGGGCGCGCTCGGCGAGAGCGCCGTGGCCGATCTCGCGGCGGCCGGGGCCGCGGCTGGGCTTCGTCTCGCCCACGGAGTAGGAGGGGAAGTTATACTGGTGCATGTAGCGCTTGAACTCCTCCTCGTCGATGCCGTCGAGCATCTGCTGGTCGCTCACCGGACCAAGGGTGGCGATCGTCATCACCTGCGTCTGGCCGCGGGTGAACATGCCGGAGCCGTGCGCGCGGGGCAGCAGGCCCACCTCGGCGGCCAGCGGGCGCATGTCGTCCATGCCGCGGCCGTCCACGCGCTTCTGCTCGTCGAGCAGCCAGCGGCGCACCACGTATTTCTGCGTCTTGTAGAGGCACTCGTCGATCTGCGCCTCCTGCTCGGGATAGAGCGGGTCAAAGTGCTCGTGCACCTTCTCGTACACGGGCTTGAGGCGCGCGTCGCGCACGTTCTTGTCGTCCGTGTCGAGCGCGGCCTGGATATCCTCGAGGGCGAACTCGCGCACGGCGTCCTGCAGCTCGTCGCTGGCGTGCACCGCGGGATACTCGAACTTCGGCTTGCCGATCTGCGCCTGGATGTCCTTGATGAAGGCGATGATCTTCTGGTTGGCCTCGTGGCCCGCCAGGATGCCGTTGTACATCACCTCGTCGGAGACGATGTTCGCGCCCGCCTCAATCATCGGGATGCGCGTCTCGGTGGAGGCCACGGTGACGGCCATCTGGCTCACGGCGCGCTGGGCGGACGTGGGGTTGATCACATACTCGCCGTCCACCAGGCCGACGGAGACGCCGGAGATCGGGCCGTTCCACGGAATGTCGGAGATGGAAAGCGCGATGCTCGTGCCCACCATGCCCGCAATCTCGGGCGCGCAGTCGTGGTCGACGCTCATCACGGTGCAGACGACGGAGACGTCGTTTCTCATGTCCTTCGGGAAGAGCGGGCGGATCGGGCGGTCGATCACGCGGCTGGTGAGGATCGCCTTGTCCGTCGGACGGCCCTCGCGCTTTAAGAAGGAGCCCGGGATCTTGCCCACCGAGTACAGCTTCTCCTCAAAGTCGACGGAGAGCGGGAAGAAGTCGATGCCGTCGCGCGGCTTCGCAGAGGCGGTGACAGCCACATGGACCACCGTCTCGCCGTAGCGGACGAGGCAGGCGCCGTTGGCGAGCCCCGCCATCTTTCCGGTTTCAATCACCAGCGGGCGGCCGGCGAAATCAGTCTCAAACGTGCGGAAATTCTCAAACACTGGGGAAATCCTCCTTTTCGTCTTCAATCTGGGTGGGACGCAGCTTCCCGGCTTTAGCAATTAAATCCGCGTCCTCCCCGCGGAACGCGAGGGCGCGCATTTCACTGCTAAAACAGGAGCCTGTCCCGCCTTGCAAAGGCCTGCCGGAGGGCGGCGGCAGGGCCCTCGGCCCCTCCCCCGGCGCTTGCGCGCCGCCGGGCCGGCCCGAAGCCGCCGTTCGCTCCAAACAAGTCCTAATGCCACAAAGGCAGGCGGAAGCCTGTTCCGCCTGCCTCAATGTTCTGCTTCTTATTTGCGGATGCCGAGGCGCTCGATCAGGGCGCGGTAGCGCTGGATGTCGACGCGCATCAGGTAGTTGAGCAGATTTCTTCTCTGGCCAACCATCTTCAGCAGGCCGCGGCGGCTGTGATGATCCTTCTGGTGGGTCTTCAGGTGCTCGGTGAGGTCGTTGATTCTCTTCGTGAGAACGGCAACCTGAACCTCCGGGGAGCCCGTGTCGCCCTCATGGGTGGCATACTCCTTGATAATCGCAGTCTTTTCTTCCTTCAGCATGGAAAATTCCACCTTTCTGTTTTTGATTCTCCGGCTTCGCAGGCCAGGGCCGGTGAACGTCCCCGTGCGGGGCTTGCCCCCTGATCCGCGGAGCGGAAAAATTCACTGATATAGTATAGCACAAAACTCAGAGCTTGTAAATGATTTTCTTCGCCGTTTCCCGGTCCCGGAAAATCTGCTCGCGCAGCTCAAAAAGGCCCGCAAACCGCCGCTCCGAGCGCACAAAGCCGTGCAGCTCGGTGCGCACCGTCTCGCCGTAGAGCTCGCGGCCGTGGTAGTCCGGCATCCACGTCTCGCACACCGGGCCGTCCGAGCCGACGGTGGGCTTGATTCCGACATTCGTCACGCCGTAGTATTTCTCTCCCCCCACGTCCACGAGGGAGGCGTACACGCCGAAGCGCGGCAGGAT
>CALWRP010000196.1 GCA_944383955.1 uncultured Clostridia bacterium | reverse complement strand
CCGCCCACGTGGTAGGAGAAGGCGGAGCCGTCCTGATAGACGACCTCAACGGTGACGGCCGGATCGACAAGGCCGAAATCAGTCAGATCGTCGACCGTGCCGATGGAGCGCTGAGCGGTGAGCGAGTAGCCCGCGCGGGCCACGGAGGAGACGGCGCTCGTGTCAAGCGCCAGCCCGGAGAGCTCGTCGATCTCGTAGACCATCTCCACCTCCGGCTCGGCCTCGCTCTCCTCGCCGGAGGAGGCGTCCTCCTCGCTGGAAGCGGAGGCGACCACCGTCTCCGCGTGGGCCTTGACCGTGTAGGAGCCGCTCTCGTTGGTGATGGTGACGCTCGCCAGGTCCTCCGCCGTCTTGTCCAGCAGGGTGACGGTGGAGGCGCTCGACGACGCCGCCGAGGAGGCGGTATCCGTCTCCTCGCCGCCCGTGAGCGTGAGCACGGCCACGGCGACGCCGAGCACAGCCACGCAGACAAGGGCGAGGATCAGATATTTCGTGTTCTTTTTCATTACAGATGCCTCCTGCGGAAGAAGACCACAATGCCCGTGATCAGGAAGGCCAGCGGGATCAGGCCGGCAAACACCAGCAGGGCGACATACATGATCTGCGCGCCGGACATGGCGATATCATACGTCACCATCTCCTGCGGCGTGCTGTAGACGGCGTTCGCGGAGCCGGTGGTGCCCGTCACATAGCGGGACAGATCCGTCAGATACTGGCTGTTGCCGTAGGTGGAGGAGCTGAGGAAGGTATCGGTGAAGAGGAAGGGGCTGCCGATGACGGCCACGGTGGCGTTGAAGTAGCTGCCGTCCGAGCCCTTGATCATCTTCACACCCGCGGCCGCGAGGTTATAGGTGCCGGTCACGTCGGTGTTCTCCGTCTGCGCCTCCACGTCGTACAGGTGCGCGGAGGAGGAGGAGGTCAGCAGCGAATAGGTGGAGACGGAGTTGCGGGACTCCCAGAGGATGTCCACCGCGTTCGTCTGCGGGCAGAGGATGTAGCCGTAGCTGCCCGCGCCGTCGAGGTCAGGCTCTTCGGACACGTTCGCCAGCAGCATGTCGGGGCTCTGCACATAGCTGGTGGAATCGCCCTCGATGACCTCCGTCTGCGTGATGCTCAGGCCCCACTCGCCCAGGTAGCTGTTGAGCGTGGGCAGCTCGCCCTGCGCCACATAGCTCACCACGAACACGGAGCGGTCGAGGGAGGTGCTGGTGTCGTTGAGGAAGGCGTTGAGCTTCTCAATCTCAGACTCGTCGAGGTCGGTCGACGGCACGCCGAGCACGACAATCTGCGTCTCCTCGGGGATCTCGTCGGTGAGGAGGTTGAAGTCGACGGGCTCGAAGTTGTTGTCGGAGAGCAGGTCCTTGTAGGCGGAGACGTCGAGGCGCTCGCTGTGGCCGGTGTCGAAGGCCACGACAGGCATCTCGTCGGCGTTGACGGCGCTGACGGCGGAGGCCAGGGCGCCGTTGATGTCGGTATAGTAGATCGTCTGATAGGTGCTCTGATCCATCTTGGCCGGGAAGAGATCGGAGCTCGTCACCACGCGGAAGCGCTTCTCGGTGCGCACCAGCACATAGCCGGAGGCCAGGCCCTCATACTCACTGAGCAGACCGGGCTCCTTGTCGGGATCCTTGTACTGCACGGTGATGTTCGAGTTGCGCTCGGCCATCTTCGCGGTGATGGAATCGACCTTCTGATAGTTGGAGTTGGAGAGCGCGCTGCTCTCGTCCATCATGATGAGGATCTCCGTGGGCTCGTCGACGGAATCGACGACCTCAATCGCGGCCTCGGAGAGGCTGTTCTCGCTGTTCTGCGACATATCGTAGTTGATGGACGGGAAGCGCTCGCCCAGGATGCCGACGAGCACGTTCACCAGCACCACCGCCGCGATGAAGACGACCGTCAGGGCCGTGGCCATCGAGCCGTGCTTGAACTTTTCGCTTTTCAGCGCCTTTTTCAGCGAAGCCTTTTCCTTTTTCTTATTCGCCGGCTGCTTCTTTTCGGCCTTTTTCGCCTCCTCGGCGGCGGCCTGCGCCTCCGGCGAGACGGCGGGAGTCTCCTCGGCCGCGGGCTGTGCGGCCTCGTTCTCCTGCGCCTGCTCCGCCTCGGGGGCGGTGTCCGGGCGCTTGTTCTTGTCGTTGTCGTGATTCATTGTATTCTGCCTCCCTTTAGCTCCATCTTCTGCTCTCGAGCCTGCGGGCGGTGAGGAAATTGAACACCGCGACGACGCTCAGGAAGAAGACCACGCTGGAGATGTTGAAGATACCGTTGGTGAAGGGGGTATAGCGGGCCTGGAAGGAGATCCAGGAGACAATCGTGGAGAACACCTCGTTGTCAAAGAAGCTGCCGAAGGAATCGATGAGCATCAGCAGAATGCTCACGCCCACCGTGCCGACCAACGCCACAATCTGGCTCTCTGTGAGAGAGGAGATGAACACGCCGATCGCGAGGATTGCCGCGCCGTAGAGCAGGGAGGCCAGCAGGTTACCGAAGATGTGCACCCACGTGGGGCTGGAGAACAGGCCGATGATGAAGGCCGGGATCAGCGTGATGAGCATGGTGAAGAGATACACGCTGAAGGCCGCCAGGAACTTGCCCCACACGATCGCCGTCACGCTGACGGGCGCGGTGAGCAGGGCCTGATCCGTCTTGTTCTTGCGCTCCTCGCTGAACATCTTCATGGTGAGAGCGGGCAGGAAGAGCATGCACCAGGTGAACATCACGCCGTACACCTGGCCGATGTAGTAGGAGGAGCCCGTCATGACGACGTTCCAGTCGTACACGCCGAACAGGAAGAGCACGACTCCCATGAATACGTATGCGATTGGGGAGTAATAGAAGGAACGCAGCTCGCGCTTCCAGATGGCTGTCATGCCTGCTCCCCTCCTTCCTTCGTTTGATTGGCCTCAGACGGGATCACCGCCGGGCGCTGCAGCGAGCGCGGCACATAGGTGTCGCTCGTCAGGCGCAGGAAGACGTCCTCGAGCGAGAGGTCGCTGCTTCTGAGCGCCAGCAGGGGCATGCCGTAGCGCGTGCAGCAGGCAAAGAGGTCGCGGCGCAGATCCTTGCCGGGCGCGCCCTCGATCGAGTATTCGCACACGCCGGGCTCCTTCTCGCCGAAGGACTGCAGCTCCAGCACGTTCTTCACCGAGCGCAGGTTCTGCAGCACCTCGTGCTCGCTGCCCTCGATGCGCGCGATCAGGCGGTGATCGCTCGACAGATCGTGGCTGAGCTTGTCCGGCGTGCCGTCCGCCACAATAACGCCCTTGTTGATGACCAGGATGCGCTCGCACACCGCCTGCACCTCCGGCAGAATGTGGGAGCTGAGCACGACCGTGTGGTTGCGGCCGAGATTCTTAATCAGGTTGCGGATCTCGATGATCTGCTTCGGGTCCAGGCCGACGGTGGGCTCGTCGAGAATGAGCACCGGCGGGTTGCCCAGCAGCGCCTGCGCGATGCCCACGCGCTGCTTGTAGCCCTTCGAGAGGTTGCCGATCAGGCGCTTGTAGACCTCGTTGATCTTCACCAGGTTGCAGATCTCCTTGATATGCTTTTCCTTCGGCAGCTTCACCTTCTTGAGCTCGTACATGAAGTCGAGGTACTCCTTGACCGTCATGTCCATGTACAGCGGCGGTATCTCCGGCAGATAGCCGATGAGCTTCTTCACCTCGGCGGGCTCGTCGAGGATGCTGTGCCCGGCCACCGTCACCTCGCCCTCGCTGGCGGAGAGGTAGCCTGTGATGATGTTCATCGTGGTGGACTTGCCGGCGCCGTTCGGCCCCAGAAAGCCCAGGATAGTTCCCTCCTCCACGGAAAAGCTCACATGGTCGAGGGCCACGTTCGAGCCATACCGCTTTGTGAGGTTTTTGACCTCAATCATCCTGAATTCCTCCTAATGTCTTCGTGTCCCTTCCCGTCGCGGGGGAGACGTGCGGAGCGGGGAAGGGACGGCAAATCTGCGCGATTTGTCAGTTCTCTGAATTTTGCTCCCTGCACACGGTTCCTATTTTAGCGAAAATCCCCCATAATTGCAATCCCAAGTTTACCAATGTCAAGTGATTATTAGGTGATGAATATATGAATAAATTGTTAATAGTAAAAAGGACGGAAAAACAGGAGGGAGGATTTTGTGAAAAATTCACGAGCTTGTCAAAAAGGGTTTCTTGCAAGAAAGTACAGCCGAGTGCCAGGCACACCTGAAAACAGCCCCTTTGCGGCGCGGGCCGCAAAGGGGCTGTGCTTTATCTGCTCCGCAGCCGGAGCCGGGCCGCCGTCACGTGAGCTCGATGACCGCCGTGCCGTACGGGCCGAGTTCCAGAGAGCCGGAGACCGTTTCGCCGGTATACAGATTTTTGCCGGGCCGCAGCAGCTGCGCGCCGACGGCCTTCGGGCTGTAATTGAGCAGGAACAGATACTGCCTGCCGTCCTTTTCCCGAACGGCGAGCTCGCACTCCTGCGGGGCCTGCACGACGCCGGCCCACGGGGAGGCGACGCCGAGCTTTTTGAGGAAGGTCTTCACGGCGTCCACGGTGTAGGCGGAGCCGTAATAGTAGGCCGTTCCCTTGCCGAAGCGGTTTTCGATCAGGGCGCCGGAGCCCTGATAATAGTCCTGCTCATAGACGCCCGCCGTTCTTGCACCCGGCGCAGCCTCAAGCTCCTCGACATATTCGCTGGCCGGCAGCCTGTCGCCGTCCCAGTTGATGAAGACGGCTCCCGTGTCGGGGGCGATGGGAGTGTATTCCGCAACGGCTGTGCCGGTCAGCCCGGAAAGAAGGCCCGGCAGCTCGTCGCGCACGCACTGGCCGTCGATGTTCTTGTAGCCGTTGCGGCAGCCGGCCACCAGGATGCCGCCGTTCTCCACGTACCGCTCCAGCAGCTTCGCCTGCTTCTCCGTGAGGATGGCGGCGTGGGGATAGAACAGAACTGTATACCCGGCGAGCTCCTCCGGGGTCGTGTCTTCGCGCAGGTACACATAGTCGAAGGGTGTGTGCGTGAGCTGCGCCGCCTCAAAGAAGGCCTTCTGCGACTGCCGCTCCAGCCGCCCGTGCCAGATATCCAGCTGGGCGTCCCAGATGTTGTCGTAGTCGCGGATCATGCCGACGCGCGCCTGGTAGCGGCTGCCGGCCAGTCCGCCGAGCGCCTGCAGCTTCCTGTGGATGTCGCGCACCTCGCGCAGCCTTCTGTTCTCCCGGCTGGAATAATCCAGGATGCCGTGCCAGTAGATCTCCGTGCCCATGGTGCACGTTCTCCACCGGAAGTAGCTGACATAGTCGGCTCCGTGCGCGATGGACTGCATTGTCCAGAGCGTGATCTGGCCGGGGCGGGGGCTCGGCGCCTCCATTCTGGAGTTCCAGCCGTTTGCGCCGGACTGCTGCTCCATGATGCCGAACACGGGGGAGATCGAGCGAACCTCAGAGAGGTTCCGGCTCCATTTCCTGTCCTTCATGACGTCGCTGTCCCCGGCGTAGAGCTCCTGGCTGTACGCGAAATTCGGATAGGAGTCGTAGGTCATGAAGTCGAGGCTTTCCGCCGTCATCCTGTGGTTGTCCAGATGGCCGAACAGGCCGTTGGTGGTGATGAAATCGCCTGGCTTTTTGTATTTTGCAATGATGTCGCTCTGCAGCTTCACAAAGCTTCTGGCGCTGTGCGAGATGAAGCGGTAGTAGTCCAGCACCTCGTGGGGGTTGGTGGAATTCGTGTAGGTCTTCCGGGGAGCGTGCACCTCCTGCCAGTCGGTGTACGTCTGGTTCCAGAAGGCGGTTCCCCAGGCCCTGTTCAGCTCGTCGAGCGTGCCGTACTTTTCCTGCAGGAAGACGCGGAAGGCATTGTGGTCGCTTTCGGAATAGAAAAAGTCGGTTTCGCAGTTGACCTCGTTGTCGATCTGCCAGCCGATGACGCAGGGCCGCGGCGCATAGTGGGAAGCGGATTTCTCCGTGATGCGCGCGGAAAGTTCCCGGTAGATCGGGGAATTATAATTGTAGTGGCGGCGCGCGCCGTGGTAGAAAAGGGTTCCGTCGATATCCGCGTTGAGCGCTTCCGGATATTTTTCTGTCAGCCAGGCCGGGGGCGTGGCGGTGGGCGTGCAGAAGATGACCTTCATGCCCTCCTCCTCAGCCATATCGAGGAAGCGGTCGAAGAAGCTGTAGTCGAAGACGCCCTCCCTGGGCTCAATCTTGTTCCAGGCGAATTCGGCGATGCGGATCACCTCGATGCCTGTGTCCAGCATGCGCCGAAGATCCTCCCTCCACATGCTCTCCGGCCAATGCTCCGGATAATAGCAGGCGCCAAGGATCAGTCTGTCTCCCTTGAGAATCATGGCAATACCTCCCTGAGGGTCTTCAGCCCTCTCCATATCACGGGGGAACCCGCGTCCTGCTTCGGCGCGGGCCAGCGCCCCCTTATTCCTTGACAGCTCCCGCTGTCAATCCGTCCATAAAGAATTTCGAAGCGCACAGGAAGCAGATCAGCAGGGGCAGCACCGCGCAGGTGCTGGCCAGCATCACGGCGCCGTAATCAGTTCCCCGGTCAGACACCATCGAGCGCAGCATCAGCGGAAGCGTGTACAGATCCTCGTCCCGCAGGATGATGAGGGCCTGCATGAACTCGTTCCACATGTTGACGAACTGCATAATGCCGAGAGAGGCATAGGCGGGCTTGAGAATGGGCGCGATGATGCGGAAGAAAATCGTCCACTCGCTGCATCCGTCGATCTGCGCCGCCTCACGCAGAGAGGTGGGCACGTTGTTCTGGCAGTATTGCCGCATCCAGAAAATGCCGAAGGCGTTTGCGCAGCCCGGAATGATGAGAGCCTGGAAGCTGTTCACCCAGCCGAATCGGCTCATCATGATGAACCACGGGATGATACCGGCCGTCGCGGGCACCATCATGGTGCCGAGCAGGATGCCGAAGA
>CALWRP010000195.1 GCA_944383955.1 uncultured Clostridia bacterium | reverse complement strand
TTGTGAGATGATCCAAAAAGCGCAGGCAATCCTTGCCGGATTGGCGAGCATTTTTGGGAAATATCACGGAAAATTTTGGCGCGATACGCCGCCTGAGCCCGAAGCGCGAATTGTGCGGTGGTGCCTTTATTTTACCACGTATCCTGCGCCGGACTCAACGCTTTTTTCGCGGCGCGCAAAAGGTGGCCCCGCCTCTCCGCTGCCGGAGAAACGGGGCCGCCTGGCACAATCCTTTGTGTACAGTTTACCAGAGAGCCTTCTGAGCGCCCTTCGCGCAGGCGAACGGGCCGGGCAGAACCGCCGCGCCGCGGTGGTCGTCGAAATAGTCGCGGTCGAAGACGATGGCCGTGCCGTCCGGGTTCTCAAAGCGCTCCTCCGGCTCGAAGGCGCAGCCGAGGATATCGCTGTTGACCATCGAGGTGCGGTATTCGCCGAGATAGTCGTACACGTTCGTCTCGAGAACGGGCTTGCCGTCCTTCATCACCACGTCGACCTTGATCTCGTGCTCGGTGTCCACCAGATGGTCCGTCTCCTTGTGATACGCCTTCGCGCCCGCGAAGTAGGCGTTGCCCTTCACCCACACGGGCAGGGTGTGGTCGTGGGCGGGCGAGAGCTTCATCATGTCGGGCGTCTCGGAGTCCATGTCGAACATGGCGATCCACTCGTCATACGTGATGTAGTCGTCGAAGACGTGCGTGCCGACCTCGCGGTTCTCCTCGTCGGAGCCCTCCGAGCTGTCGCGCAGGGCGACAAAGGGCTTCGCGGGCCACTTCTGCACGAAGATGTTGTTATAGAAGCGATCGTCGCCGTGCAGGATCGTCATGAAGCCCATGACCTCCGTGCGGTGCGGCATGTGATACGGCGTGTAGCGCGGGGCGGTGCCGCCGCCGACACAGGTGAAGGAGCCGCAGATCAGATTGTGCACCAGGGCGACGCCCTCGGTGGCAAAGCGCAGCGTCACGTCGGAGAGCAGGACGTTGTTGTCAATGAGCGTCGGGCCGTGGCCAACCTCGACGAAGATATCCTGGCTCATCATGCCGCCCTTGAGCTGACGGGCGAAGTCCGGGCGCTGGTTGTCGTGCAGCAGGTTCTGCGTGATGCGCGTGCCCTGGGCCTCCCAGTCGCACCAGATGCCCATGGTGCAGTGGTGGATGTGATTGCGGCGGAAGATGACGTCGATCGCGGCGTGCAGCTTGATGCCCGCGATCTCCGCGCCGCCGAGCTCCATCATGTTGTTAATGTGGTGGATGTGGTTATCCTCGATCACGGAGAACACCGCGCCCATGCGGCCGATGATGCCGCCCTGCTCGCAGTTGTGGATGTTGCAGCGGCGCACGATGTGGCTGCCCACCTTCTCCTTGAGCCAGCCGTGGTACTGGCCGCGGCAGACGGCGTCGCGCTCCATCTGCGTGGGGCTCTTGACGTGCTTATAGGTGAAATAGTGGTCGTTGTCCGGGTCGAGATATTTGCCGAGCGAGATGCCGGCGCACTTGCTGTTGCTGATCTCGCAGTCCTCGATGATCCAGCCCTTCGACCAGTGCGGGCCAATCATGCCGTCCTGATACGCGGCGGGCGGAGCCCACGTCGTAGCGGCCTTCTCAATCGCGAAGCCGCTCACGGTGATGTAGCCGACGCCGGTCTTCGAGGGCATGAAGCACTCGCGGCGGACGTTGATCTCCACGTTCTCCTCGTTCGGGTTCTTCCCCTGGAAGTTCGCGTAGATCACGGTCTCCCCGCCGTCCTGCTCGGCGTACCACTGGTAGACGGAGGCCTCCGGCTCCCACGAATACGGGGAGGGGGCCGCCTCGATGCAGGCCGCCACGGAGGCCGCCTCGTAGAGCATCTTGCCGTTGAGGTAAACCGCGCCCGTGTGCTTGCTGCGGCCGGCGAAGTACCAGTCGCCGTAGACATATGTGGTGTAGGGATTGTAGCCGCCGAACACCTCGTTGCTCACGCGGCAGACCCACACATTGTCCTCATAGGGCTGCCAGCTCTTGATCTCCTCCGCGCCGGTGATCACAGCGCCGAGCGGGACCTCGCTGCGGTAGGTGATGCGGGCGTCCTCCGTGCCCGCGTTCTGCGGATCGACATACTCGCGGTAGACGCCGGGGGCGACGATCACCTCGTCACCGGGCATGGCGATTTTCGCCGCGTCGCCGATGCGCTTGAAGGGCGTCTCCTTCGAGCCGTTGCCACCGCGGCCGACCTGTGCGTTGACATAATAGATCATGCTGCTTCTCCTTCCCATTCTTTCCTCGGGAGAGTCTTCTCCCCTTTTTCGCGAAACGATTCGCGAAAGGATTTGCCCTCATCATACGCCAGTTTGCGGGGGCCGTCAAGAGGGTACGGGAAGGATTTTTGTTTCCTCATTCCTCCCGCGGAAGCGAAAGCACCCTGAGCAGCTCCAGGGGCGTGTGGACGATATAATCCGGCGTCTCGTCCGGCGTCTCCGGCACCGTCGGATAGCGGCGCGACCAGTCGAGGAGGACGCTGGTGATACCGAAGCGGTTCGCCCCGGCGATATCCTTCCTCACATGGTTGCCCATCATCACAATGCGATCCTTATCCGCCTCCGTGAGACCCATTGCCCGCAGCGCTGTCTCAAACATCAGCGGCGAGGGCTTTTCCGCCCCGACGTCGGAGGAATAGATCCGCTGCGCGAAGTACGATTCGAGGCCGAGGCCGCGGTACACATTCCGGAAGCTCTCCGCCTGGCCGTCCGCCACCATCGCCACGGGAATTCCCTCCCGGCGCAGCGCTTTGAGCAGCTCGAGCGCGCCGGGAATCAGCCGGGCGCGCAGCACAATGCCGCGCTCGTCGAACTCCTGCGTCGTTTCGTCGACGAGCGTGTCGCCGCTGTCGAGAAACACCACCCATTTTTTCATCCGTTTTTCCGCCCCTTGGCGGCGCTCAGCCGTTCGCCGCCTCCTCAAATTGCCGCGCGAAAAACGCGCAGTCCTGCGCATAGCGCGCGGGCGAGGATTCCTCGAGCAGGCCGGTGATATCCGGCTTCTCCCGCGCGATGAGGCGCATGGGCTCCTCCCAGCGGACGACGCCCGTGCCGGGGCGCACGCAGCGCTGCACGCCGTTCTCGAACACGCAGTCCTTCAGGTGCAGCACGGCGATCCGCTCCCCATAGAGCGAGAACGCGCGCTCCGCGAGGCTTCTCTGCGCCCCGGCGGAAATCGTATCGGGCGAGACGAGGTTCGCAAAGTCGAGAATCACGCGCACCGCCGGGGAAGCCAGGTCCCGCAGGAACCGCGCCATGCGCTCCGGCGTGGAGAGCGTGTGATCGAAGACGCCCTCCACGCCCACCGTCACCCCAAGCGCCTCCGCCTCCCGCGCGATCCGCGAAAAGCTCTCGAGCAGAATGCGGTAACACTCCTCCGACTGCGTGAGCGGCGTGACGGCCATGTCGGGGCTGAAGCGGCCCGTCTCCGTGCCGACCATGTCCGCGCCGACGTCCTTCGCGTACCGCAGCCGCTCGACGAAGCGGTCGACCTCGCGGCAGCGCGCGGCCTCATCCGGGTGGACGGGGTTGATATAGCAGCCGAGCACGGAGACGTGCAGGCCGCGCTTTCCGAGCTCCTCCCCGATTCTCCCCGCGAACGCGGGCGAATACCGGCCGGTGGAGAAATCACAGTCCGAGATGGATTTCTCGAACGCGAGCTGAACGCGGCGCAGGCCGTTCGCCGCCAGCGTGTCGAAGCAGTCCGTCATCGGCAGGGGCGGGCAGCAGTCGTGCGCCCGCATGCCAAATTTGATCATCCGGTTCCCCTCCTCACTCCACGCGCAGATGCAGCGTGCGCTCCACGGGCGTGTAGGCGTTGCAGTAGACGGTGAAGCCCGCCGCGTTCTTCTCCTCGCCCGAGTAGTGGCCGTGGAACTCGTGCTCGCCGAAGCCGGGGCCGAAGGAGAGCGCGTCCGCCTCCCTGCGCAGGCTGAGCCAGCCGCCGCGCAGGATGAGCTCCCCGCCCGCCTCGCCCTTCAGCTGAAAGGCTTCGTGCGAGAGCGTCACGCCCGCAGGCAAGCACAGCTCCGCGCGCAGCGGCAGACGATCGAGACCCTCGGTGCGGATCGTGACGGCAAGGCCGTGCTCCTCCTCGCGGATCGTCACCTCGGTGGTAAGCGTGCTGCTCACAAGCTTTTCGCGCTTCGTGTGGTCCATCTCCCACCAGTCGGAGGTCTCGGGCGGCTCGCGCCACGGCAGGTAATACCAGCCCTGCGCCGTGCCGGCAAGGCGGCAGCCGTCGGGGAGCTTCTCCATCTGTGCGGGAATGAAATTGCGGATATCGCAGCAGCTCTCGCCGAGCTTGAGGCAGACCATCAGCGAGCCGCGCTTGACATAGAGGAAATCGCTCTTCCCGCCGAGGACGGTGTAGGTGAAGTCCGGGCGGCAGACGCGCAGCACGCGCGAATGCGGGTAGAACCGGCGGTACTGCGGCAGGTAGCCGCAGCCGGTGAAGCGGTGGGCCAGCAGCTCCGGGTGGTTCATCAGAATGTGCAGGCAGTCCGGGGCGAGGTCGCCGCGCGCCTGGTTGTCCGCGATGATTTTGTGCGCCGCCGCGTCGAAGGCCGCGTTCTCCTCGTGGCTGCAAACGGCGAGATACTGATAAAAATAGCGGTCGGGCCGGTCGCGCCGCCCGAGATCCTGCCGGGTCGAGTTCTGCGTGAAGACGAGGCCGTCCGGGTCGATGTAGGTGAGCATCATCTGCAGGTTGCGGCGCACATAGCCGAGGTACGCGCCGTCCCCCGTCTCCTGCCACAGGGCGAGCATCGAGTTGTTCACGACGGCGTTGTAGTTGCCGGAGGAGCGCTCCGCGTACTCGCCGTCCTCGTCGCCGTCGATCCCCTCGGCGAGGTACTGCGCCGCCCGCGCCCGCAGGCTCTCCGCGAAGTCCTCCTCCTCCCGGAACAGGTTCGCGCCCTGCGTGAGGGCGGCGGCGATCGCCCAGCGGTGGTTCGGCGTGTGGAAGCCGCCGCCGCGGATGCCGAAGAGGGCGCGGCGCAGCAGCTCCCGGTAACGCGCCCGCAGGGGCTCGAGCTCCGCGCAGTCCCTTCCCCAGCCCGTCATCAGGCGATAGGCGGCGAGCAGGCGCTTGAAGCAGAAGGAGGTGTCGGGCGCGGAATAGAAGTTGCAGGAGGGGTAGTCGAAGCTGCCGTTTTCCCGCTGGGTGCGCGCGACAAACCGGGCCGCCCGCTCCATGGCGCGCAGCAGCGCCTCCTGCCGGTACAGCGCGCTCTGCGGATGCAGGTAGCACGCCATGGCCGTCGCCAGCGCGTAGACGGTCGGCTTGGCCTCCCAGATCTCGCCCCGGATGCCGCCGTCAAGCGGGGAGGCGGGATCGCACACCTGCGCGGCGAGAAAGTCCCGGGTGTGCTGCTCCGCGCCCCGGATCAGATGCGGAAGATACCGTTCCATCGCTCAGGCCTCCTGCCGGTCGCCGGCTGTCATCGTTTTTGCGGCCTCCATGAAGAAGAGCATCGCCATCGCCTGGCCGTAGGGCATCGGGCAGATCGGGATCTCCTTGTAAAAATCCTTCGTCTCGCGGCCCATCGGCGTGCCGTACGACACCTGGCCGACGACGCCGTCCTCCCCGGTGCAGGCGAGGATCGCGTCCACGGCGCGCAGGGCGCTCTGTGCCCATCTGGGCTCGGCAATGCCCATCGCCGCCCCGCGCAGGATGCCGTAGCCGAAGCCGCACGTCGCGCTGGCCTCAAGGTAGGAGGACGGGTCGTCGAGAAGGGTGTGCCACATGCCGTTCTCCGCCTGCAGGCGCAGCAGGGTCTCCGCCTGCCGCCTCCATGCGGAGACGAGAAAATCGCGCACGCTCGGGGCGCAGTCCGCCATGGAGAGGAATTCGGGGATCGCCGCCGTCACCCAGCAGTTGCCGCGGCCCCAAAACGCGCCCGCGAAGTGATCGCCGCGCGGGAAGCTCCAGCCGTGGTACCACAGCCCTGTTTTCTCATCTGCCAGATACTTCGTGTGCAGCAGGAACTGATACTCCGCCTCCCGCTGGTACGCGGGGTTCCGGTCGATCCGCCCCATGGCCGCGAGGAAGAGCACCGTCATGAAGAGGGTGTCGTCCCACAGCTCGCCCTCGTTCACGGAGTCGGAGGTGATGTGCTGCAGCCCGCCCTCCGCCGTGCGCGGGAAGCCGTCGAGAATCCACGCCGCCCACTCGCGGCAGACGGAGAGATAGCGCTCCTCGCCGAGATACTCGCCCACATACGCCATCGGCAGCAGCGGGGCGACGGTGTTGACGTTCTTCCCCGGCAGGCCGATTTTGAGCTGGCGCTCGTAGTAGACTGTGAGAATATCGAGGTAGCGCCGGTCGCCCGTCTCGCGGAAGAGCTTCCACACGCCGAAGAGGCCGACGCCCTGCGTCCACTCCCAGTAGCGGTATTTCTCGATCTCCTCCTCCGGTATGTTCTTTTTCCGCATGTTGATAAGGAAGGTCTTGTCGTCCTCGTAGAGCACCTGCTCGAAGCTGGTGAGATACTTTTCGATGGCCGCCTCCACGGCGGCTTTCTTCTCCTGCATGCTGCGGCTCCTTTCCTGCCCGGCGGTTGTCCGTCCGCGGTGCGCCCTGCCGGGACCAGAGCGCGCCGCCTTTTTAAAGCTGCTTTCATTGTAACGGAGCGGGGAGGGAAAAATCTACGCTCTTTTTGCGCAAAATAAGAAATTATCTTGCATCTTTTGCTCTTCTATGCTTTACTGAAACAAAAGGAGGGAATCCCGATGGCCTATCAACCCGATCCGCCCCTGCTCTACGAGCGCGGCCGCTCCGTCGCGGCGCGCGTCCCCGCCGGTGGGGACGACGCCTTCTACTCCCTCGACTACGACAGCCGCAGCCCCTCGGCCAACATGGCCTTCCCGCATTTTCACTCCTACTACGAGCTGATGATCCCGCTCTCCGCGGGCGTGAGCCATTTTGTGGAGGGGACGCGGTACGACCTGGAGCCTTACGACGTGGTGCTGCTGGCCCCCTCGGTGCTGCACCAGTCCGTCTATCCGCCCGGCCCGCCGAGCGATCGGCTGGTGGCGGGCTTTCGACCGCCCGCCGGCGGCCCGTTCGCGGAGGGGCTGCGCGCGGCGCTCTCCGCCTTTGGCGCCCCCTGCCCGATCCTGCGCCTCTCGCCGGAGCACCGCCGCCGTCTCTTCGCTCCGCTCAACGCCCTGTTCTCCCTGCCGGAGGCAGACGGCCCTGTGCGGGAGCTGGCGATCCACGCGGGCTTCCTGCAATTCCTGCTTGAGCTGCACCGTCTGCGGGGGGAAAATCTCTATGTGGCCGCCGCCCACCCCGGCGTGGAGGGCAAAATCTACGCGGTGTGCCACTACCTGCACACGCACTACCGCGAGGAGCTCTCCCTGCCCTCGCTGGCCGCGGCGTTTTTCATGAGCCCGTACTACCTCTCGCGCCGCTTCCGCGA
>CALWRP010000194.1 GCA_944383955.1 uncultured Clostridia bacterium | reverse complement strand
CTTTGCCTGCGAGCGGCTGATCCACGCCCTCTTTGAGCAGGGCACGCTCACGGCCTCCTCCCGCGTCTACCTCACGCACATCAATCACCACGCCTCCACCGGCGAGGAGCTGGCGGCCTGGTTTGCGCAGAGAAGCTTCCCCTGCCCGGTGACGCTGGCCTTTGACGGGATGCGGATCGGAGAAGAGGAGGCATGAGCACCTCCCCTCGCAATGGGCTGGAGCTGCGCCGCCTGAACCGCAACCGCATTTTCCGCGCCGTCTATGAGTCGGGCCGCGTCTCCCAGCAGGAGCTGGCCGCGCGTCTGGGCCTGAGCCTGCCCACCGTGGCGCAGAATCTGCGCGTGCTGTGCGCCGAGGGCCTCCTGCAGGAGGACGGCTCCTTCGCCTCGACGGGCGGCCGCCCCGCCCGCGGCGTCTCCTGCATCCACGACGCCCGCCTCGCCGCCGGCCTCGACGTCACCCGCGGCCACGTCAGCTGCGTCCTCGTCGATCTGGCGGGCGGCGTGGTGCGCGGCGTGCGCCGCAGGCTCCCCTTCTCCGACACGGAGGAATACTACCGCGCCCTGGGGGATCTCGCGCGCGAGGTGATCGGGGACACGCCTCCCGGCCGCCTGCTCGGCGCGGGCGTCTCCTTTCCCGGCATCCTGGCCGCGGAGGGCGGGATCCGCAGCTCGCACGTGCTCGGTCTCGGCCCCTGCGGCGGGGAGGGCTTCACGCGATACCTGCCCTGCCGCGGCCTTCTGTGCAACGACGCCAGCGCCGCCGGGAAGGCGGAGCTCTGGGGCCGCGAGGAGCTCTCCAGCGCCGTCTATCTCTCGCTGAGCAACAGCGTGGGCGGCGCGATCCTCCTCGGCGGCAGCCTCTGCCAGGGGGAAAACCTGCGCGCCGCCGAGTTCGGCCACATGACGCTCGTTCCCGGCGGCAAACGCTGCTATTGCGGCAAGGACGGCTGCCTCGACGCCTACTGCGCCGCCTCCGTTCTCTCCGGGCCTTACGGCGGAGAGCTCGGCGCGTTTTTCTCCGCCCTCGACCGCGGGGAGGAGCGCGCCCGCTCCCTCTGGGACGAGTACCTGCCGCGTCTGGCCTGCGCCGTCAACAGCCTGCACATGGCCTTCGACTGCACGGTGATCCTCGGCGGCTATGTGGGGGCCTTCCTCACGCCGTATATGGGCGCGCTGCGCGCCCTGGCCGCCTCGCTCGACACCTTCGGCGGCGACGGCTCCTATCTTGCGCCCTGCCGCTGCCGCGGCGAGGCCTCCGCCGTGGGGGCGGCGCTGCTCTTCATCGAGCCGTTCATGGAGTCGATCTGACGCGAACACGGCCCGCACAGAGCGTTGCGTCTGTGCGGGCCGTGCTGTGCGCGTTTATTCTGTTTTTTCCTGCTTCATCCGGCGCAGCCGCTTGCGGTATTCCCCCGGCGACTCGCCCACCGCCTTCTGGAACACCTGCGCGAAATACGATTGCGAGGAGAAGCCCACGATTCCGGCGATCTCCGAGATCGAATCGTTGGTGTCGCGCAGCAGGATGCGCGCCTCCTCCACGCGGCGGGAGTTCAGGTAATTGATGGGGGACAGGCCGATGTATTCGCGGAAGGCGTGCGCAAGATAATATTTATTCAGCTTGCTCACCTCGGCGAGATGGTCGAGCGAGAGCGGCTGGCGGAAGTTCGCGTCAATATACCGCTTCACCGCGGAGCACTCCCGCGCCGTCCGCTTGGGCGCCGTGATGGTCAGCTCCTGCGGGTGCGCCCGCTTGAGCAGGAGGATCAGCGATTCGAACGCGTGGTGGCACATCTGCTCATAGTCCGGCTGCCTGCGCTCGAGCTCGGCGAGGATCAGGCGCAGGAAAAAGCGCACCTCGCTGCGGCTCTGGCGGCAGTGAAACAGGCTGCAGCTGCTCCACATGCCCCCGCCCACGGGATCCATGCAAAGCCCCTCCACGCCCAGCGAGACGTATTCCACCGCCCCGGTTCCGTGCGGCTTCTCGGTGTGATCCACATCCGGATTGATGACGATCAGGTCGTCCTCATGCAGCGAATATAGCGTGTTCTCCGCCCGAAAATCAATTTCGCCGCGGAGAACATAAAAGAATTCGGCGTAATAATGGGTGTGCGGCGCGTTGTTCCACTCCCCCTCGTAGCGCGAGGAGGTGGCGTATAAAAGATTGATGCTGATGCTCGAGCTGCCCTGTGTCTGCAGCATAAATTGAATATTGCTCATGGCGATCCCCTTTCGAAGCGGCCCGGATTCGTGCTGAAGACGGGCGGCAGCAGAAGATTGAAATGATGCAATTCATTTGTATTATTATACTCTGTTTTCGGCGGTAAGGCAATTGGTTTCTATCAAAATAACATAAAAACAGTGCTAAAATTTCGGTAATATAGTGAGAATATTGCTAAATGACTTTCGCAGTTTGCAGAAAAACAAAAACAATAATTATAAAGCAAAAAAGTGGGACAGGGCTTTGCAATTCAGGCGGAAAGAGGTATACTTAAGGCAACACCGCATAATCCCAGGTGGTGTAGCGTGCCAAAAAATTTTTTGTGAGATGATCCAAAAAGCGCAGGCAATCCTTGCCGGATTGGCGAGCATTTTTGGAAAATATCACGGAAA
>CALWRP010000193.1 GCA_944383955.1 uncultured Clostridia bacterium | reverse complement strand
ATGCACCATCCCTTCACGGCCCCGCGCGACGAGGACGTGGACAAGCTCGTGAGCGATCCCGGCCACGTGTACGCGAAGGCGTACGACATGGTCGCGAACGGCTACGAGCTCGGCGGCGGCTCGATCCGTATCAACGACCCGGACGTGCAGGCGAAGATGTTCGAGGCTCTCGGCTTCACGCCGGAGCAGGCCGAGGCGCGCTTCGGCTTCCTGCTGAGCGCGTTCCGCTACGGCGCTCCGCCGCACGGCGGCATGGCGTGGGGTCTCGAGCGCATCATGATGGTGCTGCTCGGCACGGACAACATCCGCGACGTGCTGGCCTTCCCGAAGGTGGCCTCCTCCGCGGAGCTGATGAGCGCCGCGCCGGGCCGCGTCGACCCGAAGCAGCTCGAGGAGCTCGGCATCGCCATCCTGCCCGCCGCGCAGAAGGAAGCGGAATAACATGCCGAACCGCGTGAACTACCAGAAGGCGCTCGACGGCATCCTCGATGCCCTGCCGCAGGACGGCGAGCCGCCGAGGCTGTTCCTTCACGCCTGCTGCGCGCCGTGCTCGAGCTACGTGCTCGAATACCTCTCGCGGTACTTTTCCATCACTCTCTTCTACTACAACCCAAACATTTCCCCGGCTCCGGAATACGAGCACCGGGTTGAGGAGGCGCGCCGCCTGGTGCGGGAGATGCCCCTTGTGCATCCGGTGACGGTGGAGGAGGGGCGGTACGACCCGCAGGAATTCTTCGCGATTGCCCGCGGATTAGAGGACGCGCCGGAGGGCGGGGAGCGGTGCTTCGCGTGCTACCGGCTGCGTCTGCGGGAGACGGCGCGCATTGCGAAGGAGCGGGGATTTGACTGGTTCTGCACGACGCTGTCGATCAGCCCGCTGAAGAACGCGCAGAAGCTCAACGAGATTGGGGAAGAGACGGCGGCAGAATTCGGCGTGCGGTGGCTGCCGTCGGATTTCAAGAAACGGGAAGGGTTTAAGAGATCGATTGTGCTGTCGGAGAAATATGGATTATACCGGCAGGACTATTGCGGGTGTGTGTATAGCAGGAGAGAGCTTCGGGGGGGCGTAGATCGAAAGTTTCGCCCGCCTTTTCAAAGGGCGCGGCGTGCCAGTGGCACGCGAATTAGCGCCGACCGAAGCGGGAGCGGAGACCGCCGTGTGCCGGTGGCACACAAACAAGGCGCCGACCGAAGCGGGAGCGGAGACCCGGCGGGGCGCGGGGCGCGGTGTGCCGGTGGCACACGAATTAGCGCCGACCGAGCCGGCAGGCGAGACCAGAGCCCCGACCACTCAGCTGCCTGTAAGCCGTTCCCATAGCGCGAAGCCATTTTCTCTCCAGCACCGAGCCGCTGAAGCGTCGGTTTCCGGTGCGGAGCACCGCAAACTGATGCTTCAGACGCTGCATCCGGTCTCGCCGGATGCAGCCAAAACAGCACGAAGCGTCTTCCCCCGGACGGCGGCGCACCCCGAACCTTTCCAGCACACAGCTTTGTAAGCTAAAAACCACTCCCCGGAACCATCAAAGAAACGCAGCATCTTCCCCCGGACGGCGGCGCACCCTGAACCTTTCCCGCACTCAGCCTTTCAAGCTAAAAACCGCTCTCCGGAACCATCAAAGAAACGCAGCATCTTTTCCGGACAGCAGCGCATCCCGAACCTTTCCTGCACACAGCCTTTCAAGCGAAAAAATCGCTCCACGGAACCATCAAAGAAACGCAGCGTCTTCCCCCGGACAGCAGCGCACCCTGAACCTTTCCCGCACACAGCCTTTTAAGCTAAAAAAACCGCGCAGCGGATCGTGTTGATCCGCCGCGCGGTTTTTTATTTCATCCTTCTCTGCAAAGACCTCGCCTCTCAGGCCTGCTCCTTCTTTTTCTTGGACGCGCCGACGAGGAAGAGGATGGGGGCGGCGATGCCGCTGATCATCCCCAGAATCGCGTTGGCGGAGAAGACGCCGGAGAGCAGAACGTTCAGCGCGCCGAAAATGAGGAGGACGACGCCCCAGACGGTGAAGAAGCGGACAGCCTGCGGGCGGTCTGCGCGAATCAGGCCGAGCACGCCGACCAGAATGTGAATGAGCATCATGACAGCGTAGAGGGCGACGATGAAGAGAATCGCACCGGCGAAGATGCCGAGGACGGCGTTGCCGTCGATCGCGCCGCCGCTCTGATCGAGGATCATCTGATCGAAGGCCTCCTGCGAGCCATACGCGGACGCAATCTGGTCTGTGCTGCCCAGAGCGCTCAGAGAGTTGACGATCGGCACCAGACCGCCGAGCAATCCGCCGACGATGAACAGGATCGAGCCGATTTTGAGAAGCTTGTTGTTTGACTGCTGCATAAAATTCTTGCCTCCAAAAAAAGAAATCTATTTTCTTCTGCCTGGCAGGAGAAAGCAAACCGGAACGCCCGCAGGCGGCGCCTGTCGCGCCGCGGAGAGGGCGTGGAAGGGAACAGGGCTCACAGCTTGCCCTGCTCCACCAGACGCGCGGCGCGGAGAATCAGAACCTGCGTCTTTGCGTCGAAGATCTCGTTGTTCTCGGCCATCGCCACCGCCTGCGCGAGGGGGATTTTCTCCACCTCGAGAAACTCGTCCTCGTCGAGGTGCTTCTCGCCGTAGGAGTCGATCCGGCAGGCGTAGAGGTGCAGGATCTCGTCGCAGTAGCCGGGCGTGGGGTAGAGCTTGCCGAGATCGAGATAGCGGCTGCTGGTGGTGCCGGTCTCCTCCTTCTGCTCGCGCTTCATGGCCTCGAACGGATCCTCGCCCGGCTCGAGCTTGCCCGCCGGGCACTCGAGCACCACCTGCGCATACGGATAGCGGAACTGCCGCACAAAGAGCATTTCGTCCTTGTCCGTCAAAATAGCCGCGCTGACGCCGCCGGGATGGCGCACGACCTCGCGCATGGCCTCGGAGCCGTTTTCCAGCTCCACCTTGTCGAGCTGCACGCGGATGATTTTCCCTTTGTACAGCTCCTCGCCGGAGAGACGCTTTTCTGTGAGCTTCATGGATCGTTGTCTCCTTTTTCAGAGAATGATGGGTGCGGGGAATTTGCTCTGTTTAGAAGGAAGGGAAAAGGCGCTTCGCTGTTTTCCCGGTTTTTTTGGGGCTTCGGGGATCGAATTGGGGATGGAGATAATCGGCCGGGAAAAGGCGCTTCGCTGTTTTCCCTGGCTTTTTTGGGAGGGCTTCGCCCTGCAAAAAAGGGGGGACGCGGCCTTTTGGAAAAAGGCCGGCGAAAACTTTATCCGCCTACGGCGCGATCCCGGAGGCTGGCGCTTATCCGGCCGCGCTCACCACGGCGCTGCCGGCGCTCTCATAAGCATAAGTAAAATCCGGATCATAACTGTACAGCGCGCGCAGCACCGCGTTCGCCCGTGTCCGGAAATAATCCATCCGGCTGCCCGCAGCCTCCACCTGGGCCATCGAACCGCCGCCCGCCTGCTCCCCCAGCGCCTTGAGCGCCGCGTCAAGACCGGTTTCCCAGTCCTCCTGCTCCTTCTCGTAGAGCTCGCGGTCGTCTGTGGCCAGGCTCAGCAGCTTTTCCATGCCCACCTCGATCTCCGTCTCCCACAGGGCGGCGTACTTCTCGCACACCGCCACCATGTCCAGCGTGGAGACCGCCTCCGCGCTCTCCTCCACATAGGCCGCGTCGAGGGGGTTCTCCCGGAATTTCGCGTCAAACTCCGGGCTGTCCGTCTCGATCGGAATGACAACGCTCCCGCTCTCGCCCTCGTCCGGGTTGTTCAGGTCCTCGCCCGTGTCCGGGGCCGCGCTCTCCGTGCCGGAGACCGCCTCCGGCGGGGAGATCGCCTGCGAGGAAGCGGTGTCCTGCGCCGCGGAGGAAGCCGCCGCGGACGACGCCTCCCGATCGCCGCAGGAGGCGAGCAGCAGGCAGCACGCCAGCAGCAGCGACGTCAAAATGGCTGCGGTGCGTTTCATTCTTCGTCTCCTTCCGTTGTCCCGTCCCCGTCATCCTCCGCCGGATCGGGCTCCTCCTCGTCGGCGGTCTCGTCGATCAGACGGTCCGCCTCGAGCTCCTCGTCCGTCAGATCGGGCTGGGAGTTGTCGTCCTCGGGAAGCTCGTCGGTGTCCTCGTCCTCCTCGTGCGACGTGCGCACCACGGTGACAACACGGTTGCCCTCGGTGACGCGCATCACAAGCACGCCCTTGCTCGGGCGCGCGCACACGCGGATGCTGTCCGCCGGAATGCGGATCACGATGCCGTCCGAGGAGATGAGGAGAACGTCGTCGCTGAGGTCGACGATCTTGATCGCCGCCACATCGCCGTATTTCTCCACGTGATAGTTCAGCAGGCCCTTGCCGCCGCGAGACTGGATGCGGTAGTCGGAGAGGGGAGAGAGGCGGCCGTAGCCCGTCTCGGAGACGGTGAGCACGAGAGCGTCCGGACGCACGGTGCTCATGCCGACCACGCAGTCGTCCTCGCGCAGGGTGATGGCCTTCACGCCGCGGGCGGTGCGGCCCATGGGGCGCACGTCGAGCTCGTTGAAGCGGATCGCCATGCCCCTCTTCGTCGCGACGACAAGCTCCGTGGAGCCGTTTGTGAGGCGCACCCAGGCCAGCTCGTCGCCCTCGTCGAGCGAGAGGGCAATCACGCCGCCCTTTCTCGCCGTGTCGTAGGCGGAGAGCTCGGTGCGCTTGATGACGCCGTTCTTCGTCACCATCACCAGGAAGCTCGTCTCGTCAAACTCCGGCACGCGGATCATCGAGGAGATCTTCTCATCCTGCGCGAGCGGCAGCAGGTTCGCGATGTTCATGCCCTTACTCGTGCGCGAGCCCTCCGGGATCTCGTAGCACTTCAGGCGGTAGACGCGGCCAAGGTTCGAGAAGAACATCACATAGTCGTGCGAGCCGATCACGAACATCTCGGAGGCGGCGTCCTCCTCGCGGCGGGTCATGCCGGAGATGCCCTTGCCGCCGCGGCGCTGGGTGTGGTAGGTGTCGGTCGGCTGGCGCTTGACGTAGCCGAAATTCGTCATGGTGAGCACGCACTCCTCGCGCGGGATCAGATCCTCGATGTCGACCTCGCCGCTGATGGTGGCGATCTCGGTGCGGCGCTCGTCGCCGTACTTCTTCTTGATCTCCTGCGCCTCGTCCTTGATGATGCCCATGAGGCGGGGACGGTTCGCGAGAATGTCGCGCAGATCGGCGACCTTCGCCTCGATCGCGGCCAGCTCCTCCTCGAGCTTGAGGCGGTCGGTGTTCGTCAGCGCGCCGAGCGTCATCTGCACGATGGCCTGCGCCTGCGGGTCGTCGAGGCCGAAGCGCTCGCACAGGCGCAGCTTCGCCGTGGAGCGGTCCGGGCTCGAGCGGATGATGCGGATCACCTCGTCGATGTTGTCGACGGCGATCTTGAGGCCCTCCAGAATGTGGGCGCGCTCCTCGGCCTTTTTCAGGTCGAACTGCGTGCGGCGCGTCACCACGTCCACCTGGAAGTCAATATAGTGCTGCAGCATGTCGCGCAGCGTGAGCGTCTTCGGCTCGCCGCCCACGATCGCCAGCATATTCACGCCGAACGTCGTCTGCATCTGCGTGAAGCTGTAGAGCTGATTCAAAACGATCTGCGGGGAAGCGTCGCGCTTGATGGTGATGACGATCATCATGCCGTCGCGGTCGGAGTGGTCGTCGATGTTGGAGATGCCCTCGATGCGCTTCTCCTTGACAAGATCGGCGATGCTCTCGATCAGGCGCGCCTTGTTCACCTGATACGGCAGCTCGGTCACGATGATGTTGTACCGGCCGTTCTTCTCCTCCTCGATCTCGGCACGCGCGCGCACGGTGATGCGGCCGCGGCCCGTGGCGTAGGAGGCGCGGATGCCGGAGCGGCCCATGACGATGCCGCCGGTGGGGAAATCGGGCCCTTTGATGTGCTCCATCAGCTCGTCAAGCCCCGCGTCGGGGTTGTCGATCAGGCAGCACATGCCGTCAATCACCTCGCCCATGTTGTGGGGCGGGATGTTCGTGGCCATGCCGACGGCGATGCCGGTGGAGCCGTTGACGAGCAGGTTCGGGAAGTGGCAGGGCAGAGCGGTGGGCTCCTTGAGGCGGTCGTCGTAGTTGGGGATGAAGTCGACGGTTTCCTTGTCGATATCCTGCAGCATCTCCACCGCCAGGCGGCTCATGCGGCTCTCCGTGTAACGGTAAGCAGCCGGGGGATCGCCGTCCACCGAGCCGAAGTTGCCGTGGCCGTCGACGAGCATGTAGCGCATGGAGAAATCCTGCGCCAGGCGGACGAGGGCGTCGTAGACGGAGGCGTCGCCGTGCGGATGGTAGCGGCCGAGCACGCTGCCCACGGTGTCGGCGCACTTTCTGTAGGGCTTGCTCGGCGAGAGGTTGTTCTCATACATGGTGTAGAGAATTCTTCTGTGCACCGGCTTGAGGCCGTCCCGCACGTCCGGCAGAGCGCGCTGCACAATGACGGACATCGAGTAGGCCAGGAAGGATTTTTCAATCTCCTTCTTCAGGTCTACGTTGACGACTCTGCCGTTTTCAAACTTTTCATCCATTGGTCTGGGCACCCTCCTGCTGAAATTTCTTCTGCAAGGCAGAAGATAGGTATTCTCTGATCTGCGAGCATTCCTCCCCGGTCAGGCAGCGCTTCGGCAAGAAGAACGACATGCCGGCCCCAAGGGAGAAGAGAAAGATATTCTTATCCTCGTAAGCCCCGGCGAGCATCGCATACGGCAGGCTCGCCCGATAGCGCGGCCTGTCGACGTCGATCCCCTCCGCGCAGACGGCGACGGAGCAGGCCTCGACGAGGCGGTTGTTTTCATCGTAATCGTTTCCGGCCCTGGCCCTGAGCCAGATGGGCAGCATCTTTCCCCACAGCAGAAGAAAGAGGCCGCAGACGCCGAGCAGGGCGTCAAGCCAGAACTCCTGCACGTCTGAGCCGAGAAAGAACAAAAACACAAAGCAGCACAGGAGCATCACCGCGCCGAAGAGGCGCACCACGAGAAATTCGCCCTCCGAGACGGCAAAGCGCCCGGCGGCGGCGCGGTAGTTGGCGTAATCCTCGCGGGTGATGAGGAAATTCGCGGAAACGGCGCGGGGCGCGTCCGCAGGGGGCGGCGCGTTCGCCGTCTGCGGGCGGGAAAGCGGAGCTCTCACGGCGCTTTTCCTCCCTTCCGCTCGATCCGGCGGTAGCCGGAGGCAAAGGTGTTCTCGAGAAACGCGGAGAGCGCCTGCCGCTCCTGCCCGGAGAGGCCGCTCTTGTCCACGAGGAGGAGACGGCGCTCCCCCGAACCGACGGCGGCGGCGAGCTCGTCCGTCTCAAAGCAGGCGGAAAACTCCGTCCAGTAGGACTGGATCTCCTCGCACTCGCTGCGCAGGATGACGAAGTCGCGGTAGAACGCGAGCTCCGTCTGCAGCCCGAGCACGGGGGCCGAGGCAAACTCTCTCCCGCGCTCCGCGCTCCGCCTGCGCGGCTGCACAAAGAACATCCAGCACCCGGCGGCGGCGAAGGCCGCCATGAAGAGCAGGGGGATCCACATCGTGCCGTACTCGCGCAGCGAGAGCGGGCAGGTGGAGGCGGAGAGAGCGGCTCCTCCCGCGCAGGCGGCGGCGCGCACACTGGGGCGTCCCGTGGGGGAGAGCTCCTGCTCGGCGAGCAGCGCGCCGCGCGCGTAAAGCTCCGCGGTGAGCGTCTGCCGCACGGTCAGCACGGCGGGCTCGTTGGGGCTCATCAGCATCGTCTCTCCTCCTTCCTGTCGGATAGTTCCGTCTGTGGGGGCTCAGTCCTCCTCCTGCGCCGTGGTGCCGGCCAGGATCATGGCCTGGATCTCGGGCAGCACGCCCGGCTCGATGCAGCGCAGCGGCAGAATCACCATATGCTTGACGCCGGCGGGGAAGAAGAGCAGCAGGCCGCGGTGCTTGAGGCGGCGGCAGCTGCCGTCAAAGGGGATCTCCCACTCGCCCTCGCCCTGGCCGATCTGGATCCCGTCGGGGTAGATCTCCATCTCCACGTGGGCGATGCGCTCGTTTTTGCAGATCTCGCGGGCCCGCTTTTTGCGGCCCAGAAACGGCACCAGCGCCACCGCCACCAGCGCCAGCAGCGCCACGGCTCCAAAGAAGAGGTACGCCCCCTCGCGCGCGAGCGCGTACTGGACAAAAAACCACACGGCCAGCAGGGCGAGCACCGCACCCTCGATCACCGCGCGGCGGCCGAGCGTCTTGGAAAACCCGGAGCGCCCGAGCGCGTGAAAGACCTCCTCCTCGCGCAGCGTGTAGGAGAGCTTGACGCCGGTCTGCGGCTCCTCGTAGTCGGCGGCGTCATCGTCGAGCACCAGCTCGGCCTCGCTGCCGTCCCACTCGACCGCCTCCTCCTCGTTTTCCTCCGCCTCAGGCGCATCGGGGCGCAAATCCTCCCCTTCAGCCGGAGGCTGCGGTTCCTGCTGTTCGTCATCCTGTCGCCAATCGTTCATAGTGACCTCCCGGAAATCTGGTGTATCGTGAAGAAACAGCGCGGCTGCGTCCATACAAAGTAAGAAGGAATAGGGAAGAAGCAGCGCGCGGCTTTGCAAGTGAATAGTGAAAAGTGAAGAGTGAATAGGAATGGTGGCGACGCTGCGGCGTCGCGAAAGAATAGGGGGAACGGCTTCGCTTTGGCTCAGCGCACAGAGGCTCCGCCGCGTTTTCGGCAGCTTACTCCCTCCGTCACTTTGCCTGTTGCGACAGGCAAAGTGCCACCTCCCTCAGGAGGGAGGCCAGGTTACGGCCCTTAGTCAGCTTGGATCGAGCGCTGAGGAGCAGCTCCGCCGTAACTTAGGCTCCTCCTCTGGGGGAGAAGCGCGGCTGCGGCCGCGCGAAGGAAGAAGGAATAGGGAATAGGGAAGAAGTAATGGATAGTTTACGACCCTCAGACAACTTGGATCGAGCGCTGAGCTCCAGTTCCGCCGTAACTTGGGCTCCTCCTCTGGGGGAGCTGGCGCGCCGCCGCAGCGGCGTGCCTGAGGGAGTAAGCTGCCGGAAGCACGGCGCCGCCTCTAAGACAGCTAGATGCGGAACGCCCTCCCCCGCAAGCCAAAGCCGGCGGGTAAAGCGGCCACAGAATCCCAACCCCCACACAATCTCAATACAAATCGTAGAGTTTAACTGAATCTATACAAAAAGAAGAAAAATCAAACATCCAGCTCGGCGTACCGCGCGTTTTTCTCGATGAATTCGCGGCGGGGCTCGACCTTGTCGCCCATCAGGATTGTGAACGCCTCGTCCGCGGCGGCGGCGTCCTCGACCTCCACGCGCAGCATGATGCGCGTCTCCGGGTTCATGGTCGTCTCCCACAGCTGCTCGGCGTCCATTTCGCCGAGGCCCTTGTAGCGCTGGATTTCGTACCCCTGGCCGAGCTCGGCCATGATGCGGTCGCGCTCGCCGTCGGTGTAGGCGTAGTGGTGCTTGTTGCCCTTTGTGATGCGGAACAGCGGCGGCTGGGCGAGGTAGATGTGCCCCTCCTCGACGAGCGGCTTCATGAAGCGGAAGAAGAACGTGAGCAGCAGCGTGCGGATGTGCGAGCCGTCGACGTCGGCATCGGCCATGATAATAATCTTGCCGTAGCGCAGCTTCGAGAGATCAAACTCGTCTCCGATGCCGCAGCCGAGCGCCGTCACCACCGGCATCAGCTTCTCGTTGCCGTAGACCTTGTCGAGGCGGGCCTTCTCCACGTTGAGCATCTTGCCCCACAGGGGCAGGATCGCCTGGAACTTGCGGTTTCTGCCGCCCTTGGCGGAGCCTCCTGCGGAATCGCCCTCGACGATGTAGATTTCGGTTTCCTCGGGATCGCGGCTCTGGCAGTCGGCCAGCTTGCCGGGCAGGGCGGCGTTCTCGAGGACGGATTTTCTGCGCACGAGCTCACGGGCCTTGCGCGCCGCCTCGCGCGCCCGGGCGGCGGCCAGCGCCTTGTCGAAGATGGCCCGCGCCGTGGCCGGGTTCTCCTCGAGATACGTCGCCAGCTTGTCGCCGATCAGGCCGTTCACGAGCGTGCCGATCTCGGTGTTGCCGAGGCGGCCCTTCGTCTGGCTCTCAAACTGCGCGTCCTTGAGCTTGACGCTGATGATCACCGTCAGGCCCTCGCGCACGTCGTCGCCGGAGAGGTTCTTGTCGTTGTCCTTCAGGATATTATATTTTCTCGCGTAATCGTTCATCACGCGCGTGAGGGCGCGCTTGAAGCCCTCCTCGTGCGTGCCGCCGTCTGTGGTGTGGATGTTGTTCGCGAAGCTCAGCATCAGCTCCGTGTAGGAGTCCGTGTACTGCATCGCGACCTCGGCGGTGGAGTTGCCGTCCGCCGCCGCGCACGAGAAATACATCACGTCCGGGTGGATCAGCTCGACGGCGCGCTTGTGGTTGATGTACTCGACGAAGCTCGAGATGCCGCCGTGGTAGCAGAAGCTGTCCTCGACAGGCTCCGCCGGATTGCGCTTGTCGGCCAGGCAGATGTTCACGCCCGCGTTGAGGAAGGCCTGCTCGCGCAGCCGCGTCTGCAGCGTCTCGAAGTCGAACTCCGTGCTCTCCTGGAAGATCAGCGGATCGGGCTTGAAGCGCACGCGCGTGCCGGTGCGGTCCGTCGTTCCCTTCTCCATCAGCTCCGTCACGGCGTGGCCGCGCTCGAACTTCTGGTAATAAATCGTGCCCTCGTGGTAGACCTCGACCTCCAGCCACTCGGAGAGAGCGTTCACCACCGACGCGCCCACGCCGTGCAGGCCGCCGGACACCTTGTAGCCCCCGCCGCCGAACTTGCCGCCCGCGTGCAGGATCGTGAACACGACCGTCACCGCCGGCAGGCCCGTCTTGTGCTCGGTGCCCACCGGGATGCCGCGGCCGTTGTCCGTGACGCAGATGATGTTCTCCGGCAGGATCTCCACGTCGATGCGGTCGCAGAAGCCCGCGAGCGCCTCGTCGATCGCGTTGTCCACGATCTCATACACGAGGTGGTGCAGGCCCTTGGGCCCCGTGGACGCGATGTACATGCCGGGGCGCTTGCGCACGGCCTCCAGCCCCTCCAGAACCTGGATTTGATTCTCGTCGTAATTCTGGCTTGCCTGGGTGATCTCGTTCAATTCCATAGTTTTGTATTCGCTCCTTCAACGCAGCGCGGAACGCGCGCCGTCCTCTGGTAAACTGTTTTGCCGCGCTCTCTCAGCGCTTGCCGCCGTCGGGATCCTCCAGATCCCACGTCAGCCACGAGATATCGTCCTTCGGCGGGTTCTGCGGCGTTTCCGCCCGCTGCGTCCCCGCCGTGCGGGAGGCGTAGCCCGACCCGCCGCTCTGCGCCGTTCCCGTGCCCGCGGAGGGCCGGATCACGCGCGGCTGCGCCTGCTGCGCCGAATAGGGCGAGCTCTGCGCCGGGCGCTGCGCCGCTGTCTGCTGCGAAGACGCCGGGCTCTGCGCCGGGCGCTGCGCGGCCGCCTGTGTGGGAGCCGCCGCCGGCCTCTGCGCCGGGCGCGCAGACTGGATCGGGAACTGCTGTGTCTGCTCCGTGCGGGAGGCGTAGCCCGCTCCGCCCTGCGCCGTCTGCCCGCCCTGCGGCCGGATCACGCGGGGAGCGGCCTGCCCGGATGCCGGCGGTCTCGTGCCGCCGGACACAGGCGTTCCCGCTCCCGCGGAGGCGTGAGACGCCGGGGAGGGCTGCGCGGGCCTCGTCTGCGCGGAGGCTCCCGCTCCCGGACGGCCGGAACCGGCCCTCGCCTGCGGCCGCTGGCCCGCCGCTCCCGGGCGCTGCTGCCCGGCGGGACGCTGCCCGGCCGGCGCCGTCCGCTTGCGCAGGATCGGCTTTTTCAGCTGCACGCAGAAGGCCGAGAGAATGCTGAACAGCGCGAACGGAACCATGATCCACAGCGCGTAGAAGATCGGGAAATCCGTCTCCTGATCGAGCAGGGCAACCGCGAACACCAGAATCCCCGCGATCACCGCGGCCACGCCGAGCACCTTCGCCACCGGCGAAATCGTGATGTTCGACACCCCCTTGCAGGAGGGGCAGATATATTCCCCCTGCGTGCGCAGATACCATGCGTAGAAGGGGTTGATTTTTCTTTCGCAGTACGGACACTGCGGCAGTCCAAAATTTTTCATAGGCGGTATTCCATCCTTACGGCAGAGAGATGTTGTCGATGAACCGGCTGCGCTTGAGCAGCGTCGACGAGGAGATCTGCGAGATATAGACCGTGATCGCGCCCTGCTTCGACTGGCAGACCACGAACGATTTCGGCAGCTCCATCGACACGTTCACGACGCGGCCCTTCTTCTCGCAGGCGGCCAGATAGGCGCACGTCGTCTTCGAGAGGGTCGAGGTGTCCATATCGAAAATCCCGATGATCTCGTCGATCTTGATCACCGTGTCCTGTCCGAGGTGAAGATACATGAATCAGGCTCCTTCCCTGTGGTCGCGCGCCGGTCATCCGGCGGAGATTTCTTCCCCGCCGAGCCTGCCGCTTTGCATCACAAACACGCCGCCCTCCCCGCAGGGCACAGCGTCCGGCAGATCGCAGCCCGTGAGAAAAATCTGGCGGCCGCTCAGCCTTTGCAGCAGATACGACTGCCGCGAGGCGTCCAGCTCGCTGAGCACGTCGTCGAGGAAGACGACCGGCTCCTCCCCGCAGGAGAGCGCGAGCACGCCCGCCTCCGCCAGCTTCATCGCCAGCACGATCGAGCGCTGCTGCCCCTGCGAGGCAAACGACCGCGCCGTCATGCCGGAGAGCGCGATCGCGATGTCGTCGCGGTGCGGCCCCACCGAGGTGTGGCCCGAGCGCAGATCCTCCCGCCGCGCGGCGTAGAGGGCGTGCGCCATGTCCCCCGTGAAGGAGGGCTCGTAGCGCAGCTCCAGCGTCTCGCGGCCGCTCGAGATGCCCGCATAGTGCTCCTGCGCGAGCGGCGAGAGGCGGGAGAGATACCATTCCCGCTCCTTTGCCAGCGCCGCGCCGTAGCGGCAGAGCCGCTCGTCCCAGATGGAGAGCGTGTCCAGCAGCTCCGGGTGGCGCGAGATATCCTTGAGCAGCGCGTTTCTCTGGTTGAGCGTGTGGCGGTAGCGCGCGTACAGCGGCGCATAGGAGGGCTTGACCTGGCACAGCGCCGTGTCGAGGAAGGCGCGCCGCTCCGCGGGGCCTCCCTTGACGAGCGACAGATGCTCCGGGGAAAAAATCACGGCGCAGAAGCGCCCCACAATCTCCGCCATGCCGCGCTTGGGCACGCCGTTGAGCACGGCCCGCCGCACGCCGCCGCGGATCGTCAGCTCGGCCGTCTGCCGCCGCTCCTGGCTTTCGAAGGAGAGGAACAGCTCCGCCTGCTCCTGTCCCACCGCCACCAGCTCCGCGTCCTTCGCCCCGCGGAACGACCGCCCGCCGGTGAAGAGCCACATGGCCTCGAGCAGATTCGTCTTGCCCTGCGCGTTCTCGCCGCCGATGACGTTCAGCCCCTCGTGCGGGGCAAAGCAGAGCGGCTCCAGATTGCGGAAGCCGCTCGCCCGCAGCTCAAGAACCCGCATGCAAAACGGCATCCGCCTCGTCCTCCGGGGCGGTGGAGCGGACCTCGTATTCGCGGCCCGCGTAGGCGGCCACGTCGCCGCTGCGCAGCTTTTTGCCGCGCATCGCGCAAACCTCGCCGTTGACAAGGACCTCGCCGGACTGGACGGCCAGCTTGGCCTGCCCGCCGGTATCAACCGCTCCCGCGAGCTTGAGGAGGTCGGCAAGACGGATGAAGGGGGTTTCGATGGTAATGGTTTGTCTCATGTGCATCACTCGTTTGTGTTGGAATTTTTATGATTGTATGGTGATGAGAGCGCCGGAGACCGGGTTCTCCTGCTTGTTTTGATTACGGAGGGGAGGAAGCTTTCGTGAGCGCAGCGGCGTTTCTGTGCGCTGAGCTCGAGCCATGGGGAGGAGTTAGGTTAGCAGCGCGCTGCCTCAAAGGTGCCTCGGTGCTTCCGGCAGCTTACTCCCTCAGGCTTGCCGCCGCTGACGCGCCGTCAAGCCAGCTCCCTCACGGAGGGAGCTACGGTCGCTAGCGCTCCCTTGCCAATCGGCCTCACGGCCGATGCCCTGCGGGCCATCAATCAGGAAGCTATGCTTCCCTCCTGCAGTCGCGCAGCGAGTCAGCCGTCAGGCTGACAGGCAAGGCGGCCGCAGCCGCCGTAGCGCCCTCTTTGAGGGAGCTGTCACGACGCTTTGGCGTCGTGACTGAGGGAGTTTACCGGGCTTGAGCGGTGGAGCTGCCTTCCTCTGTGCGCTGCGCCAAAGCTGAGCCGTAACCTGGCCTCCCTCCTGAGGGAGG
>CALWRP010000192.1 GCA_944383955.1 uncultured Clostridia bacterium | reverse complement strand
TATCGCTTTGCATGAGGGCGACTGGGGCCGATAAATGCCCGGAAGCCCTTGAAATCAGGGCTTTCAGGCAAAAAGAAAGAACTGCAATCCTGATACCCATTGTATCAAAATTGCAGTTCTTATTTGGCGGAGAAAGAGGGATTTGAACCCTCGCGCCGGTTACCCGACCTACTCCCTTAGCAGGGGAGCCCCTTCACCACTTGGGTATTTCTCCAAATTGTGAATTTTTCTATCTTTTATGAAGTTTTTCAACGGAATCATCGGTTCAAAACACCCGGAGGATGTTTTGAAAATGTGGCGGAGAGGAAGAGATTCGAACTCTTGGTCCCTTGCGAGATCACTGGTTTTCAAGACCAGCTCCATAAACCACTCGGACACCTCTCCACAAGTTCCTCAGTGCAACGATAGTTATTATAAAGGATTCTGTTTGAAATGTCAACAGTTTTTTTGTCGCCCTGTAAAATTCCGGATCCGCCCCGCGCGGGCTGTCCTTTTGCAGCTTTTTCCTGTATAATAAGCGGGCGAAAGCCCCGCTCCCGCGAAGAGGGCAAAAGCGCCCGCGCAGGCCCCGCTCCGGCGAAGAGGGCAAAACCGCCCGCGCAGGGAGGCGGGGGGAAGCTGACAGAAAGTTGTAAGAAACATGACGGGCGGAATGTAAGAATTGAGATGTAGGATAAAGGCACAGGGACAAGGAGGATGACGGTTGTGAAGGAATGCGTGCTGGTGGCGGACGACGACCGCGAGATTGTGGCGGCGATTGCGATTCTGCTGGAAAAAGAGGGCTACGAGGTGCTGCGCGCCTACGACGGCCTGCAGGCGCTGGCGCTGGCGGCGGAGCGGCGGGTGCAGCTGCTGATTGTGGACGTGATGATGCCGAAGCTCGACGGGCTTTCCGCGGTGATGCGGCTGCGCGAGCGGCGCAACATCCCCATCATCGTGCTCTCGGCCAAGAGCGAGGATTCCGACAAGATCCTCGGCCTCTCCATCGGGGCCGACGACTATGTGACGAAGCCCTTTCACCCGCAGGAGCTCGTGGCGCGCGTGCGCTCGCAGCTGCGCCGCTACAACAGCCTGGGCGACGTGAACGCGGGCAGCAGCCGCAGCGTGGTGCGCACCGGGCGGCTCTCCTACCACACAGAGGAGCGCTGCCTCTACGCGGACGGCGAGCCCGTGCGGCTCACGGCAACCGAGACCGGCATCGTCGATCTGCTCATGCGCAACCTCGGGCGCGTCTTCCCGGCAGAGGAGATCTACCGCCGCGTGTGGGACGGCGAGGCCTACGCCGCCGAGAACACGGTGATGGTGCACATCCGCCGCATTCGCGAAAAGATCGAGCTCAATCCGAAGAACCCTGAATACTTAAAGGTGGTGTGGGGAATTGGATACAAAATCGAAAAAAAGTAGACCGTTCCTTTCGTTTCTCAGCCTCTTCCTCGGGCTGCATCTCGCGGTGGGCTGCGCCGCCGCGGCCCTGCTTTTCGTGCCGCAGCTGGGCGGGCTCTCCGCCTATTGGGCGCTGCTGAGCGAGGAGGATTACCAGCAGACGCAGTCCTTCCGCAGCGCGGTGGAGGGCTGCCTCTACCAGGCGCTGCAGACGGCCTCCCTCGAGGGCAGGGAGGGGCCGCTCGAGCCGTGGGAGAACTACTCGATGCCCGAATCGCCGAACCTGCTCTACCTCCTGCGCTTCGACGGCCGGGAGGCGGGCCGCAGCAGCGGCGAGACCTTCCCCGTGGACGGCGGCGCGCCCGTTTTCCCGGAGGCGTTCAACTTCATTCTGCACTTCGACGGCAGCGCCGTCACCCTCACGAAGGACGGCGAGGCGCTCGACGTCTACGGCGACGGCTACTTCACCGCAGACAGCCTCTGGGAGCTGCCCGGCTACCGCAACAGCGCCGACACCTTCTTCTCCGGCCTGGACGCCGGCCTCGTCTCCCGCTGCGAGGTGTGGCTGGCCGTGCGCCGGGAGCCCATCGACGTGCCCGGCTACGACCCGATCGCCTGGCTGCCGGGGCAGCGGCAGCTTCTCCTCGCGCAGCTTGCCGCCTGGGCTGCGGCGGTGCTGGCGGCCGCGGGCCTGCTGCTCTGCTGGGGGCTGCGCAGGGAGGCGCGGGAGCGCTTCTGGGCCGGGCTGGCCCGCTTCACGGGCAAAATCTGGTTTGAGTGGAAGCTGCTCGTCTTTCTGGGGAGCCTGTGCGCCTTCCTCTTCGGCTGCGGGGTGGCGCTGCGCTATCCGTGGGGGGACGGCCTGCTGGTGTTCGCCGTGACGGCAGACCTTTTCTTCTGGGTGCTGCTCGTGTTCCGGGCAGACCTGCGCCGCAACCCGCAGGCCCGCCGCCACAGCGGCATGGCGGCTCTCGCGCGGCGGCAGGCGCGCAGGCGGGCGCTGCTGCCCTTCCAGAAGCGGATGCTGCGCTATGGGCCCGCGGTGTTCTGCGGCGCCGCGGTGTGGGCCCTGCTCTCGCTCTTCTTCGTGCTGGCCCTGCACGAGCTGTTCTGGGTGGCCGTCGTGCCGCTCACGTGCCTCCTTCTCTATTTCTGGCGGCAGGCGCGCAGGCATTTTGCCGCCGCGGTGGAGGAGACGGGAGCCCTGCTCGGGCAGATTGCGGCCATCAGCCGGGGGGAGGAGCCCGAGCCCCTCTGCCTGACCGGCGAGACGGAGCTGGCCGCGGCCGCCGGGCAGCTCAACGCCATCGGGAGCGGCGTGCGCGCGGCGGTGGAGCGCCAGGTGCGGAGCGAGCGCATGAAGGTGGAGCTCATCTCCAACGTCTCGCACGATTTGAAGACGCCGCTCACGTCCATCATCAGCTACGCCCAGCTCCTGCTCGGGGAGGATTTGCCGCCAGCCGCCCGCGGCTACGCGGAGATCCTGGCCCAAAAGGCGGAGCGCCTGCATCACATGGTGCAGGACGTCTTCGAGGTGAGCAAGGCGGCCTCGGGAAATCTGCGGGTGCAGAGGGAGCGCCTCGATCTGGTGAAGCTCATCCGCCAGACGATGGCGGACATGGCCGAGACGCTCGACGCCGCCCCCGTCACGTTTCGCGTCTCGCTCCCGCAGCAGCCCGTCCTCCTCCTCGCGGACGGCCAGAGGCTCTGCCGCGTCTTCCAGAACCTGCTGGAGAACGCGGCCCGCTATTCGCTCGAGGGCACGCGCGTCTATGTGAAGGCGCAGGCGGAGGCCGGGCGCGTCACGGTGACGCTGCGCAACGTCTCCCGCGAGGAGCTGCCGGCCGGCGTCGACCTCACGGAGCGCTTTGTGCGCGGCGACGAGAGCCGCACCGACGGCGGCAGCGGCCTCGGCCTCTCGATTGCCAGAAGCTTCACGGAGGCCTGCGGCGGCGTCCTCACCGTCCGGACGGACGGCGACCTCTTCACCGTCTCGGTTTCCTTCCCTGTGCTGCCGGATTGCGGCGGTGCGGACGGGGAGCCCGCCTCGCCGGAGCCGCCCGGCGCGGGGGAGCAGGAGGACGGCTTCAAGGGGGAGCCGGAGCAGGCGGACGGTCCCGCGGACGGGGAGCCGGAACAGGGGGACGGCCTCGCGGACGGGGAGGAGGGGCAGGCGGAGGGTCCCGCGGGGGAGCAGGGCGACGGTCTCGCGGGGGGGCAGGGCGACGGTCTCGGAGACGGAGAG
>CALWRP010000191.1 GCA_944383955.1 uncultured Clostridia bacterium | reverse complement strand
AAAAGCGCAGGCAATCCTTGCCGGATTGGCGAGCATTTTTGGAAAATATCACGGAAAATTTTGGCGCGACACGCCGCCTGAGCCCCAAGGCGCGAATTGTGCGGTGGTGCCTTAATGTAAAAAAACCGGAACCGTTTGGAGCGTTCATGCCCAAGACGGTTCCGGTTTTCTTTTCAGAGACTCTCAGCCTGAGATGACAGAGACAGCCGTTCCCTGCTTCTGCCCTCAGACGTCCAGATACCCTTCACGCGGAGTAAGTTTAAATTCCTCACACAGCGCGGCAAGCTCGGCGTCGGTGATGGACTGCTTCCAGGGGGTGTTCATGATCTTGATGTAGATCTCGGCAGCCTTCTCGACCGTCTCGATGAGGCCGAAAGCCTCGTCCATGTCGCGGCCGGTGCCGAAGATGCCGTGGGCCGCCCAGAGGACGACGCGGGTGTCGCGGATCTTCTCCGCGGTGGCCTCGCCGATGGCGTTCGTGCCGCAGACCATCCAGGGCAGCACGGAGACGCCCTCCGGGAAGACGACGACGCACTCGGTGCACATCTGCCACAGCGTCTTGGTGAAGGCGCGGTCGTCGAGGTCGTGGACATAGGTCATGGCCAGGGTGTTGGCCGGGTGGCAGTGCATCACCACGCGGTGGGCCGGGTCGACAGACAGGCGGGCGATGTGGTTCATCAGGTGGGTGGGCAGCTCGCTCGTCGGACGGCCGCCGTTCTCGAAGCCCCAGAGGATATCGTAGCTCTTGCCGTCCGCCGCGATGCGGATCACGCCCATGTTGTCCTGCGGGCAACGCTCAACATTGCGGAAATAGCGGCCCGTACCCGTCACGATGAGATAGCGGCCCGCGAGCGAGGAGGCGTCGAAGCTCAGCGGCATCGTGCGCAGCACGTGGGAGGGATCGAGGTACTGCTCCACGGCGTCGGGCTCGAGGATCCAGCTGATATTGCCGCCGTTTCTCTCGTCCCAGCCCATGCGGTACATGTTGGCGGTGATATGGCACATCTCGCGCACGAAGGGCGCTTCAAAAATATTGTTCATGTTCTGGTTCCTCCTTCTCAGGCTCTCTCAGACAAAATTTTCTTTTCGTAGGCGCGAACCTCGGTGAGCCAGTCGAGGCCGGCGGGCATGCCAGCGCGATCGCAGAACTCCTCCCACACAGCCTGCCACGGCATGGCCTTGAGCTCCTCGAGATAGGCCAGGCGGGCCGTGTAGTCGCCGTCGAGCTCGAGCTGCTTCATCTGCGCGGTGGGCTCGAGGAGGGCGCGCAGCAGGGCCTTCTGCATATTCCGCATGCCGATCACCCAGGCGGCCACGCGGTTGATACTCGCGTCGAAGAAGTCCAGGCCGATGTGGATGCGGTCGAGCAGGCCGTTGCGGATGACCTCGTTGGCGATCTCCTGCAGCTCATCGTCGAGGGCGACGACGTGGTCGCTGTCCCAGCGCACGGGGCGGGAGACATGCAGAAGCATCTCGTCGCTGAACAGAAGCAGGGAGGAGAGCTTGTTGCTGATGACCTCCGTGGGGTGGAAATGACCGGCGTCGAGGCAGACGGCCACATTGTTTTTCATGGCGTAGCCCATGTAGAACTCGTGGGAACCGACGACATAGCTCTCTGAGCCGATGCCGAAGAGTTTGCTCTCCACGGCGTCGAGGTTGGCGGCGGGATCGAGCTTCTCCGCGAAGACCTCGTCGAGAGACTGCTTGAGGCGCAGGCGGGGCGCGTAGCGGTCCACGGGGATGTCCTTGCTGCCGTCGGGAATCCAGACGTTCGTCACGCACTTCTGGCCGAGCTCTCTGCCGAAATATTCGCCGACGCGGCGGCTGCGGCGGCAGTGCTCCACCCAGAAGGAGCGGATCGACTCGTCGGCGCTCGAGAGGGTGTAGCCCGTCTCAGCCTTCTCATGGGAAAAGCAGGTGGGGTTGAAGTCGAGGCCGAGGCCGCGCTCCTTCGCCCACTGCACCCAGGAGGCGTAGTGGCGGGGCTCGATTTCGTCGAGATCAATCTTCTCGTCGGTGTCCGCGTAGGTGGAGTGGAGGTTGACCTTGTGCCTGCCGGAGATGAGGGAGAAGGCCTTGTCCATGTCGGCCCGCAGCTCGTCCGGGGTGCGCGCCGCGCCGGGATAGTTGCCGGTGGCCTGGATGCCGCCGGAGAGCTCGCGATCGCGGAAGAGGAAGCCCTTCACATCGTCGCCCTGCCAGCAGTGCATGGAGATCTTGATGTCCGCGAGGCGGCGCAGGGCCTCCTCGGTGTCGACGCCGAGGGCGGCGTACCGCTCCCGGGCTGCGTCATAGCATTTCATGGTATTCATATCCTCCTGTCTGTTTTCTGAAGCGCTCCGCCGTCCGGAACGGGGCGGCGCAATCCTTTTTACGGCTCAATGAGGCCGATGGCAAACGAGCGGCGCACGGCGGCCCGGGCCCCGGCGGCGCCGGCGAACACGCCGGCTGCGATCATCTGCGAGAGCAGGTTGCCGACCGCCGTTCCCTCAGAGGGGCCGGTGGAGACCGTCTTCCCGGTCGCCTCCGCCGTCAGGCGGTTGAGGTAGCCGTCTTTGCTGCCGCCGCCGACAATGTAGAGCGTGGGGCAGGAAACGCCGGTGAGCGATTCCAGCTCGCGCACGGCGTCGCGGTAGCGGGCGGCGAGGCCGTGGTAAACGCAGGAGGCAAGCTCGCCGGGCGTCTGCGGGACGGGCTGGCCGGTGCGCTCACAGTATGCGCGCACGGCGGCAATCATGCTCTGCGGGGCCAGGAAGGAGGGGTCGTCCACGTCGATTTCGGCGGGGAAGCGCCCGACGGCCTCCGCCTCCGCGCACAGGCGGGAGAAGCTGTACGCCTCGCCGAGCTCCGCGCGGATCGATTGGAGCATCCACAGGCCCATGATGTTTTTGAGGTAGCGGATCGTGCCGCCGAAGCCGCCCTCGTTCGTGAAATTGGCGCGGCGGCTGGCCTCGGAGCAGTCCGGCTCGGGGCGTTCCATGCCGATCAGCGACCAGGTGCCGGAGCTCAGGAAGAGAAAATCCTTCTCCGCGGCGGGCACGGCCAGCACGGCGGAGCCGGTGTCGTGCGTCGGCGGCAGAACCACGCGGCAGTCGAAGCCGACCTCCTGCTGAATGTCCGGGCGCAGCGAGCCGAGGCAGAAGCCGGGCTGGCGCGGGGCGGAGAAGAGACGGCGCGGCAGGCCGAGCCGGTCGATCAGGGCGGTATCCCAATCGCGCGTCTTCGCATCGAGCAGCTGGGTGGTGCTCGCGTTTGTGTACTCCGCTGCCATCCGGCCCGTGAGCAGATAGTGCAGATACTCGGGGATCATGAGCAGGTGGGCGGCCCGCTCCAAAAGCTCCGGCTGCTGCTCCTTCACGGCCAGAAGCTGATAAATGGTGTTGAAGATCTGCTTTTGAATGCCGGTGCGCGCGTAGAGCTCCTCCTCCGTGAGGATTTCGCGCAGGCGCGCGTCCATCCCCTCCGTGCGGCCGTCGCGGTAGGCCACGGCGTCGCCGAGGCGGTTTCCGTCCTCATCCAAAAGCACAAAATCGACGCCCCAGGTATCCACGCCCATCGTGGACGGGATTTTGCCAATCTCCGCGCAGCGGCGCAGGCCGGCCTTGATGGCGGAAAACAGCGCGTCCACGTCCCAGCAGCGGCGGCCGTTTTTCTTCGGGGCTCCGTTGGGGAAGCGCCAGACCTCCTCGGTGCGCAGCCTCTCCCCCTCCATCCAGCCGAGCACCATCTTGCCGCTGGAGGCGCCGATGTCGACAGCCAGAAAATATTGCTCCATCGTTCTCTCCCCTCTCCTTGTTTCGGGCAAAGCCGCGGGCTTCTTCGTCCCGCGGGGGAGCCGTCCGCTCCCCCTCTTCCCTTTCATTGTAATCGGAGAACGGCGCAAAGAAAAGGACGGCGCTTGTGAAAAGATACGTCCTTATTTGTGGGGAGCCTCCCGCATCCCGCGGCGGTACTCGCTGGGGCTCATGCCGTAGAGCTCGCGAAACCGGCGGTGAAAATAGCTCGTGTTGCTGTAGCCGACGGCAAAGGCGATATCGGCCACGGGCAGGAACGAATTTTGCAGCATCGAGAGAGCCGCCTGAAAGCGCTTTTTCTGCAGCAGCTCCTTGAAGGTGGAGCCCGTCTCGCGGTGGACAGCGCGGCTCACCTCGGCCATGGGGCGGTGCTCGGCGGCGGAGAACTCCTCGAGGCTGGCCATGGCGTAGCGATCCTCGATGTAGCGCAGGGCGCGCAGGACGCAGCGGTCCATGCCCACGCTCTCGGCGGAGAGGCTCTCCGTGTGGCGCAGAAGCTGCAAAAGCAGCAATCCCATCGTCAGCTGGTTGAGGCTGCCGTCCGGCTCGTCGCGGTAGACGGCGGACCAGATGAGGTTCTCGATCAGGTTCTGCACGGGCACGAGGTCCGCGGTGTGAAACTGCAGAAAAAGCGGCGTGGGATACTCGCGGGCGAGGCTGTGCAGGAGGAAGTCGCTCATGATGTTGCCCTCGCCCAGCATGCTGAAGGCCGTGTGGAAAAACTGCGGCAGCACGATGATGTTCACGCCGATGTCGCCCTCCCCGGCGGGAAGGATCTCGTGGCGGCAGGACTGATTGAGAAAGAGCAGGTCACCCTCGTGCAGGACGACGGTCTTCTCCCCCTCGAGAATATGGGTGATGCTGCCCGCGCAGACATACATGATCTCCACATAATTGTGGCGGTGGCGCGGAAAATAAGCAAAGCGGGTGTGCGTGGAGACGTCCATCAGCCGCCCCGGGCCGATCACCCGCCCGCTGTCCACGGTGAACTCCCCGTCTGAGGAGTAGCGCTCGCGGCAGATTCCCGTTTTCTGCTCCAGAAGGGCGCGCTCCTCCTCCGTGATGCGCCGCAGGCGATCCATCAATTCCGCGTTCATCTCTTCCTCCCCTCTGCCAGTGCCGGGCGGACTGGTTCCGCTCTCCGGGCAGCCGGCGGCAAACATTGTGTTTTTCCTATACGTGCAATCCGAACAAAATATTTTACAAACGCCTCAAAACATGGTACGCTGATAAGGATGGCAATTTGGCAAACCGGGGCGGGCACGCCCCGTTCAGAAAAGGAGGCATTCCCATGAAAGTAGTCATTGTCGGCGGCGTCGCCGGCGGCGCGTCGGCGGCGGCCCGCCTGCGCAGACTCGACGAGAAGGCCGAGATCGTCATGCTTGAGCGCGGCCCCTACATCTCCTTCGCGAACTGCGGCCTGCCGTACTACATCGGCGGCGAGATCACAAAAAAATCGGCGCTGACGCTGCAGACGCCCCAGAGCTTTAAGAGCCGCTTCAACGTGGACGTGCGCGTGAACAGCGAGGTGACGGCGGTTCACGCGGCGGAGAAGACGGTGACCGTGCGCACCGCCGAGGGCGAATATGAGGAGAGCTACGACAAGCTGATCCTCTCCCCCGGCGCGGCCCCGATCGTGCCCCCGCTGCCCGGCGTGGACAACGAGCGCGTCTTCACCCTGCGCAACATTCCGGACACGGAGAAGATCCGCGATTACGTCGAGGAGGAGTTCCCGGACAGCGCCGTCGTCATCGGCGGCGGCTATATCGGCGTGGAGATGGCGGAGAATCTCAAGAAATCCGGCGTGGAGACGACGATCGTCGAGCTGAGCGATCACCTCATCGCCCCGCTGGACTACGACATGGCCTGCGAGGTGCACCAGTACGCGAGAAGCCAGGGCCTGAATCTCGTTCTGAACAACGGCGTGACGGCCATTGAGGAGAAGGGCGGCAAGCTCTGCGTCAAGCTCTCGAACGGCGAGCTGGAGACGGACATGGTCATTCTCTCCGTGGGCGTGCGCCCCGACACGGTCCTCGCCAGGGAGGCCGGGCTCGCGCTCAACCAGCGCGGCGCGATTCTGGTGAACAGCCACATGCTCTCCTCGGATCCGGATATCTACGCCGTGGGCGACGCGGTGGAGATCACCGACTTCGTGACCAGGCAGAAGGGCTATGTCCCGCTGGCGGGCCCGGCCAACAAGCAGGGCCGCATTGCGGCGGACAACATCTGCGGCATCGGCAGCGAGTACAAGGACACCCAGGGCTCCTCCGTTTTGAAGCTCTTCGGCATGACGATCGCCATGACGGGCGTCAACGAGCGCACGGCGAAGGCCGCAGGCCTCGACTACGACAAAATGTACACCTACAACCAGTCTCACGCCTCCTACTACCCGGGCGGGCACGGGATCTCGATGAAGGTGCTCTATGAAAAAGGCACGGGCCGCATTCTCGGCGCGCAGCTCGTCGGCTACGACGGCGTGGACAAGCGCTGCGACGTGCTGGCCGTGGCGATCCGCGCCGGCCTGACCGCGTCCGATCTGACCGAGCTCGAGCTGTGCTATGCGCCGCCGTTCGGCTCCGCGAAGGACCCGGTCAACTATGTGGGCTACGCGATTGAGAACGTGCTGACCGGAAAGATCAAGACCTTCCACTGGGACGAGGCCGCCTCCCTGCCGCGCGACGGCAGCGTGACGCTGCTCGACGTGCGCACCCCCGCGGAGCGCGCGACCGGCTGCATCGAGGGCTTTATCGGCATCCCGGTGGACGAGCTGCGCGAGCACATCGGCGAGCTCGATCCTGCAAAGCCCATCTATGTGCACTGCCAGAGCGGCCTGCGCAGCTATATCGCCTGCCGCATCCTTGCCGGCTACGGCTTCACCTGCTACAACCTGACGGGCGGCTGGCGCTTCTACAACCTCGTCGTCAACGAGAAGAAGGCCGCCGACCACCCCTGCTACGAGCCCGTCTGAGCGGAGAGCTCAATCTCGCGCAGAAACGATTGCAGCTGCGCGGAGAGATACTTGTTCCGGTGATAGATGATCTGAAAGCTGCGGTCGAGCTTCGCGTCCTCGAGCGTGAGGATGCGAAGCAGGCCCTGCTCCGCCGCCTCGCGCACGAGAAGGCGCGAGAGCACCGCCAGCCCCTGCCCGCCGATCGCCGCGCTGAGGATGGCGTCTGAGCTGTGGCAAACCCATTTCGGCTTCACATGCACGTTGCGGTCGCGCAGGATGCCGTCGAGCTGCTCGCGCGTGCCGCTGCCCGATTCACGCAGCAGAAAGGGCTGGCCGTCGAGCTCGTGCACCGAAACCCTCTCCCGCCCCGCAAACGGATGCTGCGGCGTGCAGACGAGCACGAGCTCGTCGTGAATGACGGGGCGCACCACCAGCCTGTCGCTTGAGACGCGGCCCTCCACCAGGCCGAGATCGAGCGAGCTGTCGAGCACCTTGCCCTCGATGACGCTCGTGTTGTCGACGAAGACGGTGACCTCGACGTCTCGGTTTTGGGCCTCGAAGCGGCCCACGATCTCCGTGAGCGCGCAGGCTCCCACGGTGATGCTCGCGCCGACGCGGATCCGGCGGCGCTGCGCGGCCCGGCCCACGGCGTCCTCCATCTCGTCGAAGAGAGAGACGGCGTGGCGGGCATAGTCGAGCAGGCGGCTGCCAGCGTCTGTGATGCACAGGCGCTTCGAGAGCCGCTCAAAGAGGAGGACGCCGTATTCCTCCTCCATCTCGGCGATCACCTGGCTGACCGTCGGCTGCGAGATGAACAGCCGCTTGGCCGCCGCGCTCATCGAGCCAGTCTCGGCAACCGCAATAAAAATGTGCAGATGGCGTATTGTCATGCGCCGTCCTCCTTTTGCGGGCCCTCTCTTTCCCCTCTCTGCGCACTGCCGGGCCGCGCGGCGCGGCAAAAAGCGAAGGGAGCGATAGCGCCCCAATCTCCCGCAGGCCCCGGGGGCCGCCGCAAAGACAAGCCCCGCCGCCCGCGGATTCCCTGTACCTTCACGATACACTACTTTCGTTTCAAATGCAAGACGTCAGCCTCCGACAGGCCGCGTCTTCGCGTGATTTTATTTTTCCGCGGCGGCCGGGCGTGGCTGCGCCCCTCCCCGCGGACGATGGAGGTTATCTGACAATGGCTGTACCCCCCACTGATATCAAGCGCGTCAAGGGGCAGGGCTTCCTGCTCAACCGCGGCACGGAGAACTTCTCCGGCCGTATCATCACCGAGAACGGCGTGCTCACCGCCGCGCAGATGCGCTGCCTGAGCGAGGCTGCCGAGACCTTCGGCAGCGGCACGCTGACCTTCACCTCCCGCCTGACGGTCGAGCTGCCCGGCATCCCCTATGAGAAGATCGAGGACTTCAAGGCCTTCGTGGCGAAGGAGGGCATGGTGACGGGCGGCACCGGCTCCCGCGTGCGCCCCGTTGTGGCCTGCAAGGGCACAACCTGCGTCTTCGGCCTCTACGACACCCAGGCGCTCGCCAAGGAAATCCACGACCGCTTCTATGTCGGCTACGCCGGAGTCACGCTGCCGCACAAGTTCAAGATCGCCGTGGGCGGCTGCCCGAACAACTGCATGAAGCCCGACCTCAACGATCTCGGTATCGTGGGCCAGCGCGTGCCGAAGTTCAACCCCGAGAAGTGCCGCTCCTGCAAGAAGTGCTCTGTGGAGACGAGCTGCCCGATGAAGTGCGTCTCCGCCGAGGGCGGCCAGCCCGTGTTCGACGACTCCGTCTGCAACAATTGCGGCCGCTGCCTGAAGGCCTGCCCGTTCGGCGCGATGGAGGAGACCGAGACGATGTACAAGATCTACGTCGGCGGCCGCTGGGGCAAGATGACGCGCATCGGCACCCCTCTGACCCGTCTCTTCACCCGCGAGGAGGCGCTGAACGTCGTGGAGAAGGCCATCCTCCTCTTCAAGAGCAAGGGCGAGACGGGCGAGCGCTTCGGCAACACCGTCGACCGCCTCGGCGTGCAGAAGGTGGAGAAGATGCTCGTCTCCGACAACCTCCTCAAGCGCAGGGAGGAGATCCTCGAGCAGGAGACCATCGGCGGCGCGAGCTGCTGAGAAAGCCCTTTGCCCCTGCGGGCCACTGCCGCAGGGAGCAGGAAAACAGGATGCCGCGCAGCCTTTCCCGCTGCGCGGCATCCTGTCTTTTCTGTTTGAGAAAATCGCTCCCCCGCTTGTTGACAAAGCAGGCCCCGCATTGTATAACAAGAACGGGAAAAGCCGCGCCGGGAAGAACGCGGGGCCATCCGCGCGGGGAAAGCGCAGCCGTCTGATCCGACAAGGAGGGAAAATCGCCATGACAGGGGAACCCATTGTGAGAGCCGCCACGGTGGAGGACGCGGAGCGCCTCCTCGCCGTCTACGCGCCATACATCGCCCACACGGCCATCACCTTTGAATACAGCGCGCCGTCTCCCGCGGAATTTCGCGCGAGGATCGCGCACACGCTCGAAAAGTATCCCTATCTTGCGGCGGAGCAGGACGGAGAAATCCTCGGCTACGCCTACGCGGGAACCTTCATCGGCCGCTCCGCCTGCGACTGGGCGGCGGAGGCTTCGATCTACCTGCGCCGCGACTGCCGACGCGCCGGACTGGGGCGCAGGCTGTACACGGCGCTCGAGGCGGTGTGCAGGGCGCAGAACATCGTCAACCTCAACGCGAGCGTCGCCTGTGCGGACGAGGAGGACGAGTATCTGACGCGCGGCAGTCTTCTTTTTCACGAGAAAATGGGCTTCCGGCAGGTGGGCGAATTCCGCAAATGCGGCTACAAGTTCGGGCGGTGGTACAACCTGGCCTGGATGGAAAAATGGATCGGGCCGCACGAGGCGGTTCCCCCCGCCCCGATCCCCTTTCCCGCGCTGAGCCGCGAGCTCCTGCTCTCATGCGGCGTCCGGAGCGGCGAGCCTGCCCCGCGGGAGTGAGACAGCCGCAAAATTGCAAAAACCGGTTGATCGCCGAGCGGCCTGCGCTCAGCGGTCAACCGGTTTTTTTGTCTTGTATCGAAGCAAACGGAGGAATGCGGGCCCCTGCGGAGCCCGTCCCCTGACGCCGTTCCCGCGCCGAAGCAGTCTCAGCCCCGGCGTCCCTCGCAGCGGGCACGGAAGGAGGGATCGTATTTTGCAAGTATCTCTTTTCTTCCGGTGAATACATACTGCACGTTCTTCTTTTTGGTGGCATACTCCCCCGCGTTGCGGTAGCGGTGAAAATCGAGGAAGAGTGCAAAAAGCAGAGCGGCCGTCTCGCCGAACTCGTCCAGACTGTAAAGCCGGTATTCGTCAAGATTGTCGTAGACCACCGGGTCCTTCTCCACCTGAGCGATCTGAACAGCCCCGTCATAAAGAGGGTATTTCATGCCCTGACGGCCCAGGCCAATCTCATAGGCCCGCAGAGTGCGATTCCAGATCCGCAGCTCCACACTGGATTGCCGGCGGAACCAGGAGCCCTCCACCACCTTTGCGACAGAACCAACTTTTCCGCCCCCCGCATCAATAATGTCGCAGGGCACCGTCCTCCACACGCCGTTTCGCACCATGCCGCCGAACGAAGCACCCAGGTTCGGCGCAATCCGCAGCCACGGGGTGCCTCCCCGGGAGAGATCGATCCGCGGGTTTACAAAGGAAAACGGAGATTCGGCGGTGCACAGCGTCTGCCCGCCGCGCTCGAGCAGATAGCCCGAGCTCTGTCCTGATTCTGTCTGTCTGAGAAGCGATACCATCGCCAAGCCCTCCTGTGTCTCCGCACGCGGTGTATTCCCGGTACGGCCGCGCCGGCGCGCGTTTCGGTCACGGCTCCCCGTCCTCCTTGAGCTCCCGGCGCAGCCGGCTGAGCGTCACCGGCGTCATGTTGAGAAAGGAGGCCACATATTTCGCGCCGGCAAGCCCCAGCAGGCCGGGATGCTTCTCCTGAAACCACTGATACCGCTGCCGGGCGGTGTATTTGTACATCAGAGACTTAATCTCCCAATGATAGTGCAGCGCGTCGAGCAGAAGCTGATTGCTCAGCTTTAAAAGCTCCGGATACAAAATCATCAGCAGCCGCAGCTCCTCGATCGGTATGGCGACACAGGTGCTGTCCTCGAGCGCCACAAGGTTGATATTCGACGGCATGCCGAGCTCAGTGCAGGCCATCACAGGTGTTCCGGGAAGATAGGCGAAGCACTCCGTAATATCCCTTCCGTTGTCGTCGAAGAAATAGCCGCGAAACACACCCTGAACAAGCAGGAACAGGCTGACAGGGCTTTCCCCTACCCTCGTCAGCAGGTCGCCGCGCTTCACGGAAACAAGCTGCGACAGGCGCTCCATTTCCCGAAGCATTTCCCGGTTTTTGATGCCAAAATTGTCTCTGAAAAAATCCTGAAGCTGCAAAGCCGTCACTCCTCGCCAATCGGTCTCACGCCCTATGCGGCGGAGCCCAAAACACCCTTTTTAGGGAGGTATTGAATACTATAGCACATTTTGGAGCGGCTTGCATCCATTTCCGGAGAAAATTTTACATTCCTATTGTTTTTTTTCAAGCGCCTCCAGAAGAGCGGCAAGCTCCGCCTCCGGCTTTTCCGGCAGCTCCGCCAGAAGCGTGAGAGAGGCCTCGTCTCCGCGATCGAGAAGGATGCGGCGCAGGCGGCGCAGCAGAGGCAGCCGGGCGGCAAAGGGAGCGGCGGTTTCCCGCAGCGCGCCGAGCAGCTGCCCGCCGAGCGCGGGGAAGGCCCCGCCTGTCGAGCAGGCCAGGAGGATTCCGTCCTCCCACTCGCTCTTGAGCACGTGGGCGCGCGCGCCCTGCTCCGGGGCGGCGGCCAGCGTCAGGATCCCGCGCGCCTCGGCGTCGGCCGCCAGGCGGCGGTTGACCTCCGGCGTTGCGGCGGCGGCAGCCAGAACGCAGCCCTCCAGAAAAGAGGCTTCATATGCGGCGGTGCGGCGCTCGATGCCGTGCAGGCTTTCGAAGGCGGGCATGAACTCCGGCGAGACGGCGAGAACGACGGCCCCCTGCTCCTGCAGCTGCACGCAGCGGCGCAGGGCAAGGCGTCCTCCGCCCACGACGAGGACACGCGCGCCCTCGAGGAAGAGCTCAACACACAGTCCCATCTCAGCCCTCCATGGAATCGGCGAGAGCGGCCTCCATAGCGCCGAGGGCGCGCTCGAGATCGGCGCGGCTGTGGGCGGCGGAGACGAAGAGCGCCTCGAACTGGGCGGGGGCGGCGAGCACGCCGCGTTCGAGCAGGGAGCGGTAGTAGCGGCCGAAGGCGTCGAGATCGCTGTGCTTCACGTCGTCGTAGCTATGGATCGGGCCCTTCGTGAAGAAGAGCGAGAGCAGCGAGCCGGCGCGGTTTACCTCATACGGCAGGCCGAGGCGGGTGAGAGCGGCGCGGATCCCCTCCTCCAGGAAGGCCGCGGACTGCTCCGCCTGATCGTAGACCTCGCGGTGGCTCTCGAGATAGCGCAGCTGCTTGAGGCCCATGAACATCGCGAGCGGATTGCCGGAGAGCGTGCCCGCCTGATAGACGGGGCCCACGGGCGAGACGTACTCCATCAGCTCGCGCCGTCCGCCGTAGGCGCCCACCGGCATGCCCGCGCCGATGATCTTTCCAAAGCAGACCATGTCGGGGCGCACGCCGAAGCGCTCGGAGGCGCCGCCGTAGGCGAGGCGGAAGCCGGTGATCACCTCGTCGAAAATGAGGACGGCGCCCTCCCGCGTGCAGAGCTCGCGCAGGCCCTCCAGAAAGCCGGGAACAGGCGGCACCACGCCCATGTTGCCCGCCACGGGCTCCACAATGACGGCGGCCACCTCGCCGGGGTTGGCGGCGAACGTCTCACGCACGGACTCGAGATCGTTATAGCGGCACACGAGGGTGTGCTTGACGACGGCGGCGGGGACGCCGGGGCTCGTCGGCACGCCGTAGGTGAGCGTGCCGGAGCCGGATTTGACGAGCAGGCAGTCGCTGTGGCCGTGATAGCAGCCCTCAAACTTGATGAACTTGTCGCGGCCCGTGTAGCCGCGCGCAACGCGGATGGCGCTCATCGTGGCCTCGGTGCCGGAATTGACCATGCGCACCATCTCGGCGGCGGGATAGGCGGCGGTGATCTGCTCCGCCATCTCGATCTCGAGGGTCGTCGGCAGGCCGTAGCTCAGGCCGCGGTCGATGGCCTCGAGCGCGCCGTCCTTCAGAAGCTCCGGCGAATGGCCGAGGATCATCGGGCCCCAGGAGCCGATGAAATCAATGTACTCGTTGCCGTCCTCGTCCCAGACGCGATCGCCCTTTGCCCGCGCGGCAAAGACAGGCGGCACGCCGACAGAGCGGAAGGCCCGCACGGGGGAGTTGACGCCGCCCGGCATCAGGGCGCAGGCGCGCGCGTAGGCTTCGCGGGATGCTTCGCGGATCACAGCGCTCCCTCCTTCAGCTTTTTGGCAATCTCAAGAGCGAAATAGGTGATGATCAGCTTCGCCCCGGCGCGGCGGATGGCGAGGAGCGACTCATAGATCGCAGACTCGGCGAGAATCCCATTGTCGACGGCGGCGCGCAGCATCGCGTACTCGCCGCTGACGTTGTAGGCGGCCAGGGGAGCGTTGAACTCGCGGCTGGCGTCGCGGATCACGTCGAGATAGGCAAGAGCGGGCTTAACCATGATGACGTCCGCGCCCTCGTCGAGGTCGGCGGCAATCTCGCGCAGCGCCTCCTGCCCGTTGCCGAAGTCCATCTGATACGACTTTCTGTCGCCGAAGGACGGGGCGGAGCCCGCCGCGTCGCGGAAGGGGCCGTAGAAGCTGGAGGCGAACTTCGCGCTATAGCCCATGATCGCCACGTTGACAAAGCCCTCGGCGTCGAGAGCGGCGCGCAGCGAGGCCACGTGGCCGTCCATCATGTCGCTGGGCGCGACCATGTCGGCCCCGGCTCGGGCATAGCTGACGGCAATTTTATTCAGGTGCAGCAGCGTCTCGTCGTTCTTCACGTAGCCGTGCGCGTCGAGAATGCCGCAGTGGCCGTGGTCGGTGTATTCGCACATGCACACGTCGCCGATGATGTAGAGCTCCGGGCAGAGCTCGCGCAGGCGGCGCATGGCCCGCTGGACGACGCCGTTGTCGTCGCTCGCCGCGCTGCCGCAGGCGTCCTTGTGGTCCGGGATGCCGAACAGCAGGCACGAAAGCACGCCGCAGGCGCGCATCTCCTCCACGAGGCCGTCGAGCATGTCGACGGAATAGTGGTACACGCCCTTGAGGGACGGAATCTCGCGGCGGACGCCCTCGCCCTCCACGACAAAAACAGGCAGAATCAGATCGCGGGCGGAGAGCTCCGTCTCGCGCAGCATGGAGCGGATCACGGGTGTGGTCCGCAGCCTTCTTCCCCGATAAAACATGGTTACACTCCTCTTTCCTTGATGGGCATGTCAATTTTCCAGCCCTTGTGATACGTCTCCCGATCCTGCTCGGTGATCGGGCGCAGCACGCGGCACGGCGTGCCGACGGCGACCACATTCGCCGGGATGTCGTGGGTGACGACGCTGCCCGCGCCGATCACGCTATTCTCCCCGATCGTCACGCCGGGCAGCAGGATCGCTCCGGCCCCGATCCACACGTTGTCCCCGACACGCACCGGCAGATTGTACTGCACCGCGTGCCAGCGCAGCTCCGGGCAGACGGGGTGGGTGCCGGTGTCGATCGTCACATTGGGGCCGATCATGACATGATTGCCGATGTAGATGTGCGTGTCGTCGACGAGGGTGAGATTGAAGTTGGCGTAGACGAAATCGCCGAGGTGGGTAAACCTGCCCCAGTTGGCGTGCAGCGGCGGCTCGATGTAGCAGCCCTCGCCCACCTCCGCGAACAGCTTTTTCATCAGCGACTGGCGCAGCGCCCCCTGCGACGGGCGCGTGGCGTTGAAATCATAGAGAACTTCAAGGCATTTGACCTGCTCCTCGACGATGGCGCTGTCCTGCGTGTCGTAGAGCTGGCCGGTGTGCATTCTTTCCCGGTTGTTCATGAAAACAGCTCCTCCATTTTTTCCAGAATCCCGTCCAAATCGGCGTGAGCGGCCTCAACCGGCTCCCACCCGTTTTGTCTCAGCTCGGCCGACGTCTTCGGCCCGATGGAGACAATCCGGCAGGAGGAGAGCAGCTCCCGGCCCGCATCCCCCATCCGCTCCAGCGCGCCGCGCACCGCGGAGGCCGAGGTGAAGACGGCGGCGTCGAAGGGGCCGGACGGCGCGGGGCCCTTCGCGGCAGGCAGGTTTTCATAGAGCGCCGGGGCGCGCAGCTCGCAGAAGGACGAGAGGGCGGCGGCAAGCTCCGGGGCGAGACCGCCGACCTTCGGATACAGCACGCGCGTGCCCGGCGCGAGCTCGCGGCGCAGGAGGGCGGCCATGCCCTCCCCCGTGTGGGGCTCCGGGACAAGGTCGGCGCGCAGGCCGAAGCGGGCGAGCTCCTCCGCCGTGCCGGGGCCGACGGCGGCAATCCGCTTTCCCGCCAGGGCGCGGGCGTCAAGCCCGAGAGCAAAGAGCTGGCTGAAGAAGAACGCGCACGCGCGGCGGCTGGTGAGGACGAGCACCTGCGCCCACGCGGCATCTTCGGCTGTGAGGACGCCGGGCAGCTCGCGGATCTGCCGCACGGGCAGCTCCTGCGCAAAGGCTCCGCGATCGCGCAGCAGGCTCGCCAGCCGCGAGGGCGTCTCCCCGACGCAGGGCAGCCGCACGCGCCCGCCGCCGAGCCGCCCCTCGCCCCCGACGCGCAGCGCCTCGCGCCCGCGCCCCCCCTCCCCCCCGA
>CALWRP010000190.1 GCA_944383955.1 uncultured Clostridia bacterium | reverse complement strand
TGTGCGGCAGAGCGTGAAAAAGTATCTGCTCAAATCGAAGACCGTCTCCGCGGAGGAGACGGAGCTGACGGTGGAGGTGCGTCTGGCGGGCGACTCCTCCGCTCTGGTCAATGAGGCAGCCGCTCTGCCGGGCGTGCGCAGCGCCGTCCTCGTCAGCTACAACGGCGAGTATCAGGCATGAGCACGTCGAAGCATCTGGGGAAGCTCGCCGCCGTCTCTGCCGCGGCAGCGGGGGACGCTCCGCGAAAGCCCGCTGACCGGCTTTGCCCGCCTTTTCCCGGCGCCTCCCACGGCTTTTTCGCCGCGCGGGAGGCGCTTTTTTCGTCTCCGCCGGACCCGGCTCTTGAAATTTCCAGATTTTGCCATCACAATGTGACAGAAAACAGGCCCCTCTCCCTGTATACTGAAAGCACGGATCGGCGCGGACAAGCGCCGCGAAAACAGAGCCTGCCCCGGCGGGACAGGCCTCAAGGAGTGGGTATTGTGAGTGTGGCAAAGGGGACAAGGCTGCCGGGCGCGGCCTTTGCGGAAAAAATGGCGGGGGCGGCTCTGCCGGGGCTCAGGGATCTGGCGCAGCACGCCGCGGTCTTTCTGTTCGGGCTGCTCTACGCGCGCGGCGTTGTCTTTTCACGCTGCACGCCGTTCGGCACGGCGGCGGTGGCGGCCTGCCCATACCGGTTTCTGCCGGCCACGCTGCTCGGCGCGCTGGCGGGCACGCTGCTGCCGGGGCAAACCCAGTCTCCCGTGCGGTATCTGGCGGCTGTTCTGGCCGCCGCCGCCATCCGCTGGACGGTCAACGACCTGGCGCGGATTCGCTCGCACCCGGCCTTCGCCCCGCTCACGGCTCTGCTCCCCCTGGTGTCGACAGGGCTGGCGATGGCCTTTGTGGACGGCTCGCCCGTCTCGACGATCGCGGTCTATCTGGCGGAATCGGTCCTCGGGGCGGGCGCGGCGTATTTCGCCGCCCAGGCGGAGGGCTCCATGCGCCGTGTGGCCTCCGGCAAATCGCTCACCGGGCAGGAGGCGGCCGGGCTCACGCTCGTGGGCGGCCTGCTGCTGCTGCCGATGGCCGGCCTCACGATCGGCGGCGTTTCCGTCGGCCGCATTCTCGCCTGCCTTCTGATTCTCCTGGCCGCGCGCTGCGCCGGGGCGGCGGGCGGGGCCGTGGCGGGCATCACGGCGGGGGTGCTTTTCAGCCTCTCGACCACGGGCCTGACGTATCTCTCCGGCGCGTATGCCCTCGGCGGGCTGATGGCCGGGCTGTTCTCCCCGCTCGGGCGGGTGGCCTCGTCGCTGGTGTTCGCGGCGGCGAGCGGCGTGGCCTCCCTGCAGGTGGGGAACCAGCAGGCTGTCGTCACCGCCCTGCTGGAGTCGGCGGCGGCGGGAGCCGTCTACCTCGTGCTCCCGGCCCGGCTCGGCGGGACGATCGCCGGGCTCTTTCTGCGCCGGGAGGACCTCACCAAGAGCGACGCGCTGCGGCGCACGGTGATCATGAAGCTCGACTACGCCGCCAAGGCGCTCGGCGGGGTGTCCGAATCGGTGGAGGAGGTCTCGCGCAAGCTCGCCTTCACCTGCGCCCCGGATATCAGCGGCGTCTACAAGCGGCTCGAGCGCGAGGTCTGCGCCGGGTGCAGCCTGCAGATGTACTGCTGGGGCCAGCACTACGGCCGCACTCTCGACGCCCTGCAGTCCCTCACACCCGCCCTGCGCCGCGACGGCCGCGTCGTCCGGCAGGATCTGCCGGATCACTTCGCCTCCCACTGCGCCAGGGTGAGCGAGCTGGTGACGGCCGTCAACCGCGGCTACTCGGAGTTCACCGTGCGCGAGGCCGCGGAGCGCCGTCTCTCCCAGATCCGCGGCCTGGTTGCCGGGCAGTTCGGCACGGTGAGCCGCATGCTCGAGGATATGGCGGGCGAGCTCGAGCTCTATGAGCGCTTTGACTTCGCCGCCGCCCGCCGCGTCACCGAGTCCCTGCGCGCGATGGGCCTTTTGCCCCTCGATGTGAGCTGCCGCGTCGACCGCTTCGGCCGCATGACGGTGGAGGCCGAGGCGGCCCGGGGGGAGAAGAGCCGCCTGAGCCGCAGCGAGATCTGCCGGGAGGTCTCCCGCGCCTGCGGCAAGCCCTTCGACCTGCCGTGCGTGAGCACCGCCCAGGGCAAATGCCGCATCCAGATGAGCGAGAAGCCCGTCTACCGCGTTTCCGCCGGCATTTCCCAGCACGTCTGCGGCAACGGCACGCTCTGCGGCGACAGCTTCGAATATTTCCCGGACGGCTTCGGCCGCCAGGCCGCCGTGCTCAGCGACGGCATGGGCTCGGGCGGGCGCGCCGCCGTCGACGGGGCCATGGCCAGCGGGATTCTCTCGCGCCTGCTGCAGGCCGGGATCGGCCCGGAGGCGGCCCTGCAGGTTGTGAACTCGGCGCTCATCGCCAAGTCGGGAGACGAATCGCTCGCCACGCTCGACCTTGTCCTCCTCGACTGCTTCAGCGGGGCCGCGAACTTCTACAAGGCCGGGGCCGCCGTCTCCGTCGTCCGCCGCAAGGGGCAGGCCAGCCTCGTCGACGCGCCCTCCCTGCCGGTGGGGATTCTGAACGAGACGTCCTTCGCCCGCCGCGACGACGTTCTCGGCGACGGGGATCTCGTCGTCCTCATGAGCGACGGGGCCGTGGCCGCCGGGGACGACTGGATCCTGCGGGCCGTGGAGGGCTACGCGGGCTCTCTGCCGCAGGAGCTCGCCGAGGAGCTCGTCTCCGGCGCGATTGCCCGCCGCAGCGACGGCCACGACGACGACGTGACCGTGCTGGTCCTCCAGCTCAAGGCCCCGGAGCGCCCCTTCGACTGCGACTGCGCAGCCGGCTGAGCGGCGCTTTTTCTCAGGCGTTCTCATTCTTTTTTCCATAAAAACGGAGCGGCGATCCCTGGTCTCTGTGGCCGGGGATCGCCGCTCCTTATTTTTTCTGCAGGAATTCTGCCGTCCGCGTCAGACGGTCCGGGTGACAATTTCCGTCTCGATCACCGTTTCGCCCGCCTCCACGCGATAGCGGATGGCCGGGATCTCGCCGTTCGGGTAGAGGACGTTCGTGTTCGGGTCGGCCTTCACCAGGCAGCCCTCTCCGTCTCCGCGCACCGCGCAGGAGCCCTGCCCGTTCTCCACGCAGGCCGCGTGCGCCTCCACCGTCTCCCGGTAGCCGGGCACGTGCTTCTGCACCGAGAAGCCGCAGTCGTAGGCCGTGCAGGCGAAGGCAGCGCGGATCCGGTGCACGCGGCGGTGGCCGCTCTCCGTCGGGGTGACGGTCGTCTCCACCTCCAGCCCGGGGAACGGCGACCACACGGCGAACACGCTGTCCGCGCGCACCTCCCAGCGCTGCGACGCCTCACGCACGAACACATAGTCCGAGCCGTCCGGGACGAAGGCGAGCATGCTGTCCGGGCAGTTCTCGTTGAGGACGATCTGGCTGCGCGCGCAGGAGAAGCCGAAGTGCGTCGAGTAGGCGAACTTCGCGTATTTCTCCGGCACATGGCCGTGGCCGTAGCGCTCGCACACGCCCGCCGCATAGGCCACCACGTCGCCGCCGCGGCGCTGGATCAGCATGTCCGCCTCCGGCAGGGCGCGCAGCGCGTCGAGCTTCGGCAGCGGCAGGGCGGGGGTTGTCCAGAAGGGGTGATCGTCCGCAAGGCCGAGCACCAGCAGCGTCTTCGCGCCCCAGTAGGGGCTGCCCGGCGCGTTGTAGCGCTCCGCCATGATGAGATTCGGGTAGGCGTAGCCGATCGTCAGCACGCCGTCGCGGTCGGTCATCCGCTGCGCGTCCCACCAGGCCAGGTGGCGCGCCAGAATGCCCTTCACCACGCCCAGCGGGATCCCGTCGAGCCCCGCGAACACATACGCCGACCAGAACGCCGCCTGCCCGAAGCGGTAGGCGAGGCTGCGGCCGAAGGGCAGAGCGGAGCCGTCCTCCGCGAACCAGTAGAGGAAATCCTGCGCAAAGAGCTCCGCCCGCTCGCGGTAGACGGCGCAGCGCTCCGGCTCCTCATCGCCCATGGCGGCGGCGTAGAGCAGGCCGTAATAGTGCAGGGCGAAGGAGACGTAGTAGTCCTTCTGGTTGGAGGGGCCGTCGCGGTACCAGCCGTTGCCGATGTAGAAGCCCTCGATCCGCTTGAGCGAGTCGGCCAGCCGCTGCGGGTGGTAGGGCATGCCGTGCTTTTTGAGCGCGATGTTCACCAGAACCAGGAAGAACTGCCAGTTGCACTCCGGCAGCGTGTGCTCGTTGATTCCGTACAGCCAGCGGGCCAGGTGCTCGCGGTCGGTCTGGCAGAGCGGCTCCCACAGCTGCTGCGGCGCGAAGATCAGCCCGCAGGCGATGGCCGCCATCTCCACGAAGCGCTGGTCGTAGTCGCCGTAAACGCCCCAGTATTCCGGGTGCTGCGGATCGGTGCCGTGCGCGAGGCCGTTCTGATAGACGGCTTCCCATGCCGGGTCGCTGCCGCCCCCGTGCCAGAAGGGCGTGAGCGCCCACAGCGGCCGCGAGAAGGCCTCCATCTCGATGGTGGCCGGGGAGTAGGTGGTGCCGGTGTCGCCCAGATGCAGCCGCGCCCCTCCTGCGGAATACAGCCCCCGCAGCGGGTCAAGCAGACGGTGCATCCAGCGCGTGAAATCCTGTTTCGTGTTCAGCTCCATATCGGTTCCCTCCCGTGTTCAACAGGGCGCGCCGTCCCGCCGCGCCGCGGGAGGGGCCCTTTTTTTCTATTGTATCGGATGCCCGCCCCGGATTGCAAGAGAAACGCGGCGAAAAAGTGCGCGGCGGGGCGGAAGAGGATAAATTGTGCCGGGAAAGAAAAAGATTGCTGTGGAAAAGAAGGATCGCTTCGTGTACAATAAAGGGGAAAAGCCCGCCCGGCCTGTGCGGCGGGATCCATGGGGAGTGATCAGTGATGGTAAAGGAATGTCTGGAAAGGCTGCCCGCGCGGCTGCGCGGCGTGGAGGCGGCCCCCTCGGCGGAGGAGCTCTCTGCCCTGCCGCCGCAGCTGCGGGAGAAATGGCGGCAGCGCGCGGAGCGGGCCAAGGCCGAGCCACTGGCCGCGATTCTGGCCACAGACTGGCTGCGCTTTTCGCGCGACGGCGACCGCGCCGCGTTTGAAAAGCTCTATTTCTCGCGCCGCAGGCGGCTCACGCATCTGGTGGGCGGGGCTCTCGTGCACGGCGCCGGGCCGTATCTCGACGCGATCCTCGACACCGTGTGGGCCATCTGCGAGGAGAGCTCGTGGTGCCTGCCGGCCCACAACAGCTACCTGCGGGACAAGCCGCAGCTTCCCTGGCCGGATCCGTCCCGGCCTGTCGTCGATCTCTTCGCGGCGGAGACGGGCGCCCTGCTGGCCTGCGTGGCCGCCGTCCTCCCGCGCGAGCTGCCTGAGCCCGTCTCGTCCCGCATTTTTGCGGAGGTGAACCGCCGCATCCTCGTGCCGTATCACACCGAGCACTTCTGGTGGATGGGCGACGGCGACGAGCCGATGTGCAACTGGACGACCTGGTGCACGCAGAACGTCCTGCTCTGCGCCCTGCTGCTGCCCGTGCCGGAGGAGGAGCGCCTGGCGGTGATCCGCGCCGCCGCCGTTTCCCTCGACTGCTTTCTCAAGGACTACGGCGAGGACGGCTGCTGCAACGAGGGCGCGCAGTATTACGGCCACGCCGGACTCTGCCTCTTCGGCTGCCTGGAGCTGCTGAGCGCGGCGGCCCCGGGCGCGTTTGAGCCGCTGTGGCGGGAGAAAAAGATCCGCGGCATTGCCGCCTATATTTTTCACATGCACGTGTCCGGCCCTTACTACGTCAATTTTGCAGACTGCTCGCCGTTTGCGGGCCGCCGCGGCGTGCGGGAGTATCTCTTCGCCTGCCGCACGGGCAGCGCCGCCATGGCGGAGTTCGCCGCCCGCGACTGGGAGGCTTCCCTCGACGACCCGGACGACGACGGCGACATCGCGCGCATCAACCTCTGGTACTGCCTGCTCGAGCTGCGCGAAGCGGGCCGCGTTCTCGCCCGCGCCCCCTCGGAGGCGGCGCCCTATGCCGGGGATATCTTTTATCCGAGCGTGGGCGTGTGCATTGCCCGCCGCGGGGAGTGGCATCTGGCCGCAAAGGCCGGCTGCAACGACGACAGCCACAACCACAACGACACGGGCAGCGTGATTCTCTACCGCGGCGGCAGGCCGCTGCTCATCGATCTCGGCGTGGAGACCTACTCGCGCAGGACCTTCTCCGCCGAGCGCTATCAGATCTGGACGATGCAGAGCGCCTGGCACAATCTGCCCACCTTCGGCGGCGTGCTGCAGAAGGACGGCCCGCAGTACCGCGCGCAGGACGTCTCCGTCTCCCTCGAGGGCCCCGCGGCGTCGATCGCGATGGAGCTGGCCGCGGCCTGGCCGCCGGAGGCGCGGCTCGAGAGCTTCCGCCGTGCGATCGAGTTTTCGGCGGACGGTCTTTCTGTGCGCGACGTCTGCCGCGGCGGCTACCGCGAGGCTTTTCTGAGCCTGATGGTCTGCGAGCCGCCGCGCGTGGAGGGCGGCCGCGTGCGCATCGGGGAGCTCGGCGCCGTCGCCTTCGAGGGCCTGGCCGGGCCGGTGGAGATCGACACGGTGCCAATCAGCGACGCCCGCCTGCGCATCGCCTGGCCGGACACGGTCTACCGCATCCGCGCCCCCTTCGGCAGAGAGCTCGCCTGGCGCGTGACGTCCTTCCGGTAACCCGCAAAAAGCGGCCGCCCGCCGCGTTCCCGAGCCTCGCGCGGGCGCGCCGTTCCCTGAAAAATACACGACAGAATGGAGAATGAACATGCAGAGCATCAAGCTGAAGATTCTGGACCGCGAGGGCCACACCTACCTCACCTGCGCGGAGGGCGACACGGTCAGCCTCGTCTACACCGCCGCCTACCGCGAGGGCGACCGCGTCGCGCTCGAGTGCTGCGAGCCGGGCTGCTGGTGCGTCGTCCAGTTTGAGGACACGCTGCCGCCCGCCCTTGTCTACGTGGCGCGCCGCGAGATCAACTATACCATTCCCTTCGGTGAGAACCGGATTGTCTTCTCGCCCAAGTCCTTCACCGGCGAGCGTCATCTGATCCGCGCCCGTCTGGCCTCGGCGGAGGAGATCGCCGCCCGCCGCAACCTGGCCTTCAACCCCTTCGATCAGCATGGCGACAACGGCTTCTTCCCCCACGCGAGCGCCAACGTGGAGACGCGCGGCGAGGCCGTCTTCGCGGCCTACAACGCCATCGACGGCGTTTACGAGAACGCCTCCCACGGCGAATGGCCCTACCAGAGCTGGGGCATCAACCGCGATCCGAACGCCCGCCTGACCATCGCCTTCGGCAGGCCCGTGGAGCTCGACGAGCTGCGCGTGACGCTGCGCGCCGATTTCCCCCACGACAGCTGGTGGACGCAGGGCACCGTCTCCTTCTCAGACGGCTCGCAGGAGACGCTCTCCTTTGTGAAGACGGCGAAGACGCAGTCCTTCCCCATCGCGCCGCGCACCGTGGAATGGCTTGCCCTCGACGGCCTTGTGAAAAACGACGATCCCTCTCCCTTCCCGGCCCTGACGCAGCTCGAGGCGTGGGGGCGTCCGGTGTAAGCTGGAAAGCAGCCCGCTTTTTGTCTCATCATCCGCTTCTTTCCGGGGGTCTGCAAAAATCTGCATAAAATGCCCTCCGGTTTTTTTCCTTTACAGATGGGAAAATACATGATATGCTAAAGACAAGCTTGAAACTTGTTTCAAAAAATGGATGAATGAAATTGAGAGCTTCCTGTGAGTTTCACGGGAGCGACGGGAGCTTTACCTATGAAGCGCGAAACGATTACGATCTACGACCTTGCCCGGGAGGCGGGCGTGTCTCCCGCCACAGTTTCCCGGGTGCTGAACAACAGCGCCCGAGTGAAAAAAGAAAAGCGCGATCGGGTGATGGAGCTGGTGGAGAAGTACCGTTTCATTCCCAACGCGGTGGCTCAGGGGCTCTCAAAAAATAATACGAAGACGATCGGCGTTCTGCTGTCGGATGTGCGCAATCCGTTCTATTCCACGCTCTATGTGGGAATTGAAACGGCGGCCATCGCCTGCGGCTATAACGTCATTCTCTGCGACGCGCTCAACGATCCGGAGATCGAGTGCCAGCACCTGGAGATGCTTGAGAGCAAAAACGTGGACGTGTTCCTGCTCCTCGGCGGCGGCGCGGACGACATGACCCCGCGCCCGGAGTATACCCAGCTGGTGCAGCGCATCATTCAGAAGACTCCCGTGATTTTCGCGAGCGGACACACCTCCTTTGACGCCTGCCGCCTTCTGATGAACGATTTGCCCGCCATTGAGGCGCTGATGGCTTATCTGTTCAGCCTTGGTCATAAGAAGCTTGTCTTCGTCGGCGGCCTGCCCACGGTGTTTCCCACCTTTACCAAGATCCAGACCATCACCAATATCCTCGACCGCGCCGGTCTTCCGCAGGACGAGGGCTGGATCATCGAGACCCAGCGCTACGAGGTGGACGACGGCTACCAGGCGGGGAAGCGGCTTTTCAAGCGCCCGCTTCGCGAGCTGCCCACCGCCATCATTGGAATCAACGAGATGGTGACCCTCGGCGTAATGCGCGCCGCGGAGGAGGCCGGCCTGCGTATTCCGGACGATATCTCCGTCGCCTGCTTTGACAACACCTTCCTGTCCAAGGTCTGTACTCCCTCGCTGACCAGCGTCGGCTGCATGTACGATACCTACGGCGAAATGCTGATGCAGCTCGTCAAAAAGCTCGCCGCCGATTCCTCCTATCGCGAGGTTTCCATGGTCCCCTGCGGCTTTACCATCCGCCGGTCCTGCGGTCAGGCTCCGTCCCGCTGAGCTTTTCTGTATCCCGCGTTTGGCCCGCTGTGGTTTGCAGCGGGTGTCCAGCAGCAGTATAACCGTCCCCCCGTGGCCATACCGGCCGCGGGGGGACTTTTTGCGTTTTTCACGCCGGCTCAGGAAGAGGGCAGACGCCGCCCGGTGTTGGCAGGCGGGAGGAGACAAGGGCTTGCGCCGCGGGCAGCGGGGCTGCTGAACGCCCCGTGCCGTTTGGGGCGGAGGGGAAGGCCCTCAGGGCGGAGAAATTCTCCTGCTGTGCGGGGGAGAAGCTTTTTTGTGACATTTTGCACATCCGGTGGCCGACAGCCGGTTGTGCACAGGCCCTCACAGGCTCGGTTTTTATCTGTGCTGAAAAAAAGAAAGAGAGGATTCAGGCAGGCGGAATTATTTCCCCATTTTTGCAGTGACAGCCGCCGATCTGTTTTGTGAAACGAATTTAGTGCTTTTGCATGAACAATCCCCTAAAATTGTGAAACAAAGCTTGAAACTGCCCCCTCAAAAAGCCTGTTTCAATCATTTTTGTTTCATAAATATAGGATGAAAGCAACTTATTCACCTTTTCGCAATAATTTCCTCATATTTTTTCGGCATTTCTTTTAAAAAGCATTAACAAAAAAAAAAAAAACGGTTATTATGACAACAGGAAACCGGTTTCAGTGAAATGAAACCAAAAACGAATATAGGGAGGTAATTACCCATGAAAGCAAGCAGGGCGGCTTACGACTATCGTCCAAGCCAGCACGGTTTCCTGTACCGACTGAACCAGAACAAGGTTCTTCTTCTCATGTGCGTGCCGGCAATTCTGTTCTTCCTGTTCTTCTCCTACGTGCCGATGCCGGGTGCGTATGTCGCTTTCACCAACTTCAATTACAACGGCGGCATCTTCGGCAGCCCGTTTGTGGGTCTGCAGAACTTCGAGTTCCTCTTCACCTCCGGCCAGCTCGCACAGCTGCTTCGCAACACCGTGCTGTATAACCTCGCGTTCATCATTCTTGGCAACATCCTGCAGATGTTCATTGCCATCCTGCTCAACGAGGTTATGTGCAAGAAGTTCGTCAAGGTAACGCAGTCTCTGATGTTCCTGCCGTACTTCATCTCCGCCGTTCTCGTCGGCCTGCTTGTGTATAACATGATCAACGCGGACTATGGCTTCCTCACCAACCTTGTCAAGAGCATGGGCGGCGAGATGCCGAAGCTCTATTCCGATCCCAACACCTTCCCCATCGTCATCGTCATCGCCAAGCTCTGGCAGTCCACCGGCTACGGCACGGTTGTTTACTTCGCTGCCATCTGCGGCATCGACGCTTCCATGATGGAGGCCGCCAAGGTGGACGGCGCCAACGGCTTCCAGAGAATCCGCTACATCACCCTCCCCTGCCTCAAGGGCACCGTCATTATCCTCTTCCTGTTCGCTATCGGCGGCATTGTCAAGGGCGACTTCGGCCTCTTCTACAACCTCGTCGGCACGAACTCCGTGCTCTACTCCACCACCGATATCATTGAGACGTACGTCTACCGCTGCATGATGAACACCTTCAATTTCTCGCAGGGCAGCGCCGTCGGTCTGTTCCAGTCTGTATTCGGCTTCGCGCTTGTTATGGTGGCGAACTACGTCGTCAAGAAGCTCGATCCGGATTACTCGCTGTTCTGATGGGAGGGGAAAACAATGGCTAAAAATTTGAAAGAATCCGGAACCCGCGTCAAGCTCGATAAGGCTGACGTATTTATCCGTGGCTTTACTTACATCTTTACCGGCCTGTTTGCTCTGGCCTGCCTGTTCCCGTTTCTGCTGATCGTCATGTCCTCCTTCGCGACGGAGGATTCCATCCGCCGCACGGGCTTCACCATCTGGCCGAGCGATTTCACCACCTATTCCTACGAGCTCATCTTCAAGGCGCCTGACATGATGGTCGGCTCCTATCTCGTCACCATCGCAATGACCATCACCGGCACGGCCGTTGGCCTCTTTATCATCGCCATGACGGGCTATGCCCTGCAGAGAAGAGATTTCCCGTATCGCAACAAGATTTCCTTCTATATCTTCTTTACCTCCCTCTTTAATGCCGGCATGGTTCCCTTCTACCTGATGATGGTTCAGGTTTACAACCTGCGCGACAGCTACTTCGCCGTGTGGCTCCCCCTGCTGATGAGCCCCTGGCTGATCATCCTGATGAAGAACTTCATCAAGGCGATTCCCCACGAGATCACCGAGTCCGGTAAGATCGACGGCGCGGGCGACTTCCGCATCTTCATCACCCTGATTCTTCCCACCGTCACCCCGGCTCTGGCCACCATCGGCCTGTTCATCGCTCTCGGCTACTGGAACGAGTGGTACAACTCCTCGCTGTTCCTCACCTCCAGTGTCCGCTATAAGCCCCTGCAGTATCACCTGTATTCCATCGTCAACAAGGTCGCCGCTCTGAAGAGCTCCGTCGCCGGCAGCATGGTCGCCACGGAGAGCCTCCCGGCCGAGACCCTGAAGATGGCTACCGCCGTCGTCGCCACCGGTCCTATCATTCTGCTCTATCCCTTCGTGCAGAAGTATTTCGTTTCCGGTCTCACCGTCGGCGCCGTCAAGGGCTGATTGCGTCTCCTTCTTTTCCTTTAGTTATTGCTCATTTCGCAGGAAATGAATCAATAAAAAATGCACTGCCTGTCGGTGCAAAAAGTTACAGAAAGGACTGTATGTAATGAAGAAAAAGATCCTTGCTCTCCTTCTGGCAGGCCTGATGGCGTTCTCCGCAGCTGCGTGCGGCGGCGACACCACGTCGTCCACGGGCGGCTCCGGCGATACCGCCAGCACGGCTGACGGCGGCGACGGCGCGGGCGATGCCGGCGATGCTGGCGATGCCGGCAACGCTGCCATCGACACCAGCGAGCACGTTGTTGTCAACTATCTGACCCTGGGCGACATCCCGACCAACCAGACCGACGCTGCTGTGGTTGAGCTGAATAAGATGCTGACCGAGAAAGTCAACGCCGAGATCGCGATCCGCTGGATCGAGTGGACCGACTGGGCTACCCAGTACAACCTCGCCATGGCTTCCCAGAGCGGCGACCTCGACCTGATCGTCACCGCCACCGACTGGCTCGACGCCTGGCCGAACGCTCAGAAGGGCGCTTTCCTGCCCCTGACCGAGGAAATGCTGCAGACCTATGCCCCCAAGACCTGGGAGCAGGTTGACGCTCTTGGCCACTGGGAAGACTGCAAGCTCGACGACACCATTTACTTCATCCCCGAGGATACCTACACGCAGTGGATCAACCACGGCGTTATGTACCGCGAGGACTGGGCCACTGAGGCTGGTCTTGCCGACGGCGTCCACAGCTTCGAGGACCTCGCTGTTTACTTCCAGTGGGTGAAGGATAACCAGCCCGACTGCGTCCCGTGGGACGTCGCTGGCTCCGTGACCTCCGGTGAGGCCGGCTTCTCCGGCGGCTGGTGGTCCTCCTACACGGATGACATCAACATCGACGGCTTCGGCATCAACATCTTCCGTGCCGAGTCCGCTGACGACCTGACCACCATCTCCAGATATCTCCTCGAAGGCGACGAGTTCGTCAACTTCGCGAAGACGATGAAGGAGTGGAGCGACGCCGGCTACTGGCGCGAGGACGTCATGAACTACAAGGGCGACACCCGTGAGGAGTTCTACTCCGGCCTGAGCGGCATCGATCAGCACCACACCGAGACCTACTACACCACCGTTGCTCCTGAGATGCAGAAGAGAACCGGCGTTGATGTTGGCTTCTTCTTCTTCGGCGAGGAGACCGACAACCTGGTGAGAACCGTTACCACGCACGGCGCCATGGCGATCGGCGCGCAGTCTCAGAATCCTGAGCGCGCTCTGATGATCTATGACCTCATGCGCTTCGACCAGGAAGTCTACGACATCATGAACTACGGCTTCTCCGACAACTTCACGGTTGACGAGAACAACATCCTGACCTGGGCTGACGATTACGATTCCGCCACCGAGGGTGTCACCTTCAACTTCTGGGCCGGCCGCAACGACGAGATGCAGCACAAGAACTCCACCTTCGCTTGGGAGCCCTATGAGGCGCTCGTCGAGGTCTATGACCAGGTCGCCATCGAGTATCCCTTCGGCAAGTTCATCCCCGACAAGACCCAGATGCCTTGGCTGGAGAACCTGTCCGCTGTCGCCAACACCTACATGCCGCAGATCGCGTTCGGCAAGACCGACGATCCGGAGGCTCTCGTTGCCGAGTTCCGTCAGGCTCTGAAGGACGCCGGCTATGAGGAGGCCATCGCTGAGGCTGAGAGACAGCTCGCGGAAATCTACGGCTGATAGAAAGTCTCTTTTGACAGGCGATCTCATCTCGTGAGAGTGTGAGAGAAACAGCAGGCGTTCCCTGCTGATTGACAAGGAGGGGCCCACCGCGATGACGGTGCGGCCCCTTTTTGTGTGTTCACCGCGCTTCCCGCTTTGCCTGCCCGGCAGGCATGGCGGCGCGCTAAACGCAATATTCTTTTGTGGAGGAGAAGCTTATGTCCTTTACTGCGATCAACAAAAACTGGAAGTTCTGTTATGGCGATCAGCCCTCCGCCTTCCAGAAGGATTTTGACGACGCCTCATGGCAGTCCGTCACCCTGCCGCACGACTGGTCCGTTGCCATGCCCTTCGACCGTTCCTGCTCGAGCGGCACCGGCTACCTGCCCGGCGGCGTCGCCTGGTACCGCAAGCACTTCACCCTGCCCGAGGCGGATCAGGGCAAGCGCGTGCGCGTCGTCTTCGACGGCATCTACAAGCACGCCCGCATCTGGTGCAACAGCTATTATCTCGGCAGCTTCCCCTACGGCTATTCCGAGATTTCCCTGGATCTCACGCCCTTCGCCTGCTTCGGCGATACGGAGAACGTTCTCTCCGTGCGCGTCGAGCGCGAGGATCTCGCCGATTCCCGTTGGTTCACCGGCTGCGGCATCTACCGCAAGGTGACTGTCGAGACGGCGCCGCAGCTCTGCTTTGCCCACCACGGCGTCTTCTTCTCCACCGGTAAGGCCGATGCGCAGCAGGCGTCCTTCACCGTGCAGGCAGAGGTGGAAAACCACACCGCAGAGGCCGTTGACGCCTCTGTGCGCCACGAGCTTTTCGCCCCGGACGGCGCTTCCGCCTGTGTGCTTGAGGGCAGCGAGGCCCTTGCGCCCGGCGAGAGCAAAACCGTTGTCCTCACCGGCACGGTGCAGAATCCGGCGCTGTGGTCCCCCGCGAGCCCGTCGCTGTACCGTCTCGTTTCCACCGTTGGCGAAGATGTGCAGGAGACCGCGGTCGGTATCCGCGAGATCCGCTTCGACGCCGACAAGGGCTTCTTCTGCAACGGGGAGTCCCTGAAGCTCAAGGGCGTCTGCGTCCACCACGACGCCGGTACCCTCGGCGCGGCCGTTATCAGGAAGGTGTGGGTGCGCCGCCTGGAGAAGCTCAAGGCCATGGGCGCCAACGCCATCCGCATGAGCCACAATCCGCATATGCCGGAGCTCTATGACCTCTGCGACGAGATGGGCTTCTTCGTCATTGACGAGGCCTTCGACGAGTGGGAGGGCTGCAAGAACAAGTGGTCCACCGGCCACAACGTCTATCCGCCGAAGCATTACGGCTATTCGGAGGATTTCCCGCAGTGCCAGGAGCACGACCTCAAGACGCTCATTCGCCGCGACCGCAACCATGCCTCCGTGATCATGTGGAGCATCGGCAACGAGATCGATTACCCGAACGATCCCTACTGCCATCCCAGCTTCACCACCATGACGGGCAACAACGACGCAAACAAGCCCGCCGCCGAGCGCATGTACAATCCCGCGAAGCCGAACATGGAGCGCCTGTCCGCTCTGGCCGCCATGCTCGCGAAGGAAGTCAAGGAGGAGGACGCCACCCGTCCTGTGACGGCTGCCGTCGCCTTCCCGGAGCTTTCCAGCTATCTCGGCTACCTCGATTCTCTCGATGTGGTCGGCTACAACTACAAGGAGCAGTACTACGAGGAGGATCACAAGCGCTTCCCGGAGAAGCCCTTCTTCGGCAGCGAGAACGGCCACACCCTCGAGGCGTGGAAGGCTGTCCGCGACAGCGAGAACATCTTCGGCCAGTGCCTGTGGACGGGCGTCGATTTCTTCGGCGAGACCGTTCTCTGGCCGATGCACGGCTCCTCCGCCGGTCTGCTGACGACCGCCGGCTTCGAGAAGCCGCAGTATTATTACCGCAAGGGCCTCTGGAGCGAGACGCCCTCCGTTTCCCTCGTCACCGCCCCCGCGGAGGACAGGGAGCGCGAGCCCTGGGAGTATGCCAGAAGCTGGAACTATGCCTCCGGCGCTTCCGTTGAGATTCGCTGCTATTCGAGCCACGGCGCGCCCACGGTCACCCTCAACGGCCGCGCCCTCGCCCTCGAGTGCCGCACCGAGGAGAACGGCAGCTATTCCTGCGTCGTTCCCTTCGAGGAGGGCGTGCTTGAGGCGAAATATGCGGACGCAGCCGACCGTCTCGAGACGACCGGCGCAGCCGTCGCCATCGCCCTCAAGGCCGTCGATTCTCTCGCCGACGACGGCGAGGACATTGCGCAGATTGAGGTCGCCCTCGTCGATAATCAGGGCCGCCGCGTCGATTCCGCCTTCAACCGCCTCTCCGTCTCCGTGGAGGGCGCCGCCCTCGTCGCCCTCGACAACGGTGATCTCTTCGATCCCACCGACTGCCAGTCCCCCACCCGCCGCGCCTTCCACGGTCAGCTGATGATCTACGTCCGCTCCACCGCCTCCGGCCCGGCCACCGTCACCGTCTCCGGCGAATCCCTCGCCCCCTCAAAGCTTCTCCTCACCCCCTAACCCCCGCCCGCGCCTGCGCACCTGCGGTGGGCAAGTCGCGCACGCCGCGTCCCGCGGCGGGCCTCGGTGAAAGGAATCGACCCCTTTGCGGCCAGCACCGCAAAGGGGTCTCGCTTTGCGCCCGCGCTGCGCCTGCGGAGCGGGAGGCGGCGCTTGGAATTGATTTTCAGCTGCGATATCGCCAGTGGAAAACGGAATTTCCGGTGCGCGGCGGGGCTTGCAAGGCGGCCGGGAAACCGATATAATGAGAGAAGGAAAAATGTTCCTGTCTGATTTTGCGCTTCCGTGCGGCAGATGAGCCTTCACAGCCGGGCAGAGGAACGGAATCAAAGAGGGATGGGACGAAACAGGCTCCGCCCGCAGGAGGGTGACGGAGCAGGGAGGAGAGAGGCGGCATGAACATCGGCGAAAAGAAAATGAGGTGGGCGGCGGACGGCTTGTG
>CALWRP010000189.1 GCA_944383955.1 uncultured Clostridia bacterium | reverse complement strand
GCCTCTCAGCGCATCATGGAGCTGACGTTGCCCACCACGTCGCCCGCGGCCTGGCCTACGGCGTCCATCGCGCGCTGCACGCTGCGGCGCAGATGCTTGTTGTCCTTCATCATCTTCGCCCCGATCGCCGTCGCGGCGGCCGCGGCCGCCATGCCGATTCCGATTCCCTTGACAATGCCCATTGTTTCACGATACATTTGTAAAAACCTCCATGCCTTGTAAATTTGTGCTGCGGTGTGCAGTCCTTCCATTTGCCTTCCCCCGCTTTTGCTGCTGATTGCCTGCAATTTTTCTCAGGTGACGCCGCGGACGCGCCGATCTCCGGCCCCGCGCGGCTTGCCATTTGCCGCGCGATGTGGTACCATAGCCCTATCTTTTCCCGGAAGGAAGGGCGTTTGATGCCTGCTCTGAATATTGTCCTCGTTGAACCGGAAATTCCGCAGAACACCGGAAACGTCGTGCGCACCTGCGCCGCCACCGGCGCGAGACTTCACCTTGTCGGCCCCATGGGCTTTTCCATCGACGACAGAAAGCTCAAGCGCGCCGGTCTCGATTACTGGCGGCTGCTCGACATCACCCTCTATGAAAGTCTTCCCGATTTCTTCTCCCGCAACACAGGAAGCTTTTTCTATTTTTCATCGAAGGCGCGCCGCGCCCACACCGCCGTCTCCTATCCGGACGGCTGCTACCTCGTCTTCGGCAAGGAGACCGCCGGCCTGCCCGAGGAGCTCCTCCTCGCCAACGAGGAGAGCTGCGTGCGCATCCCCATGATCCCCGACAACCGCGCCCGCTGCCTCAACCTCTCGAACAGCGTGGCCGTCGGCGTCTATGAGGTGCTGCGCCAGTGGGAGTTCCCCGGTATGCTCTGCGAGGGCGAGCTGCACCGTCTCTCCTGGAAATAAACGCCCGCCGCGCCTGCCTATGGTGGATTGTGCCGAAAATAAATTCATCGTTTTCTCTAAAACTGAGCGGATATTGATTTGAAAAGAAGGGTGTTTTCGGAATCATAGACAAAAATTGCGCGGTTTTCCCACAGTAAGGGCAAGAAAGCGGGGACGAACAGCCGCGGCAAAGGAAAAAATTGCACAAAGACCGCTCCGCCGCGCCGCCATGCGGAAAAAGCGGGATCGTTCCCGCCCGCCGTCCGTCTTTTCTCCCTTTTCCGAAAAACCTTTTATTTATATGTACAGAATTTGTACACTATAGGGCTAAATTCCTTGACACGGCGATAGCAAAAGGACTAAAATAAAGAAATGAACGGCGCCCCTCTCCCAGAGAAAGGCCGCCGCTTCTACTCTGCCGGGCGTGACGCACCCGGCTGTGATTTTCTGAGCTTTTTTCATGATTCCGGGACGCTCCGAGGGGCCGCGCAGAATGCCGGCCGGGCCGCTCTCTGTGCCGGAACGCGCGGATTTTTCGCTTGCCTTCCGCGCTTTTCCGCACGCCGGGCCCGCCGCTCTTTTTGCCGCTTCGCCCTGTCCGCGGGGCAGTCCCGCACACAAATTTTTTGAGGCATTGCCGCACGATTCCGCGCGCCGGGACGGCGCAGGATGATTTTATCATACGCGAAAGACCGGGGGCTTCCCCGCGTTTTTTACCCTTGCCCCGAAAAAATCCGCGGCGACCGGCTGTTCCGCTCTTGGGCGGAGGAGCCCCGCGCCCGGCAGGCCGGAGGAGCCTGCCGAAGCCTGCCGCGGCCCCGAACGGGGAGCAGAGGACGATGATAGAGGAGGACAGGTGGCTCCGCAGGGCTTTTGCGGGGCTTTGCGCCCAGAGGGACGCGCGGGAGAACAGCATTGTGAGGTGACGCGGCGCTGCCTTGAAGGACAAGGAGGTGTCCAGTCAACTTGGAACCTATCGTATTAACCGTCGTCATTGCGATTGTGTGCGCCGCCGTGGCGGGAGCCGTGTGCTTCCTGCTGGGCGCTGCGCATCGAAAGAAGACAGCAGAGTTCACCATCGGCTCCGCCGAGCAGGAGGCCAAGCGCATTGTGAGCGAGGCCATCAAGAACGCGGAGGCCAAGAAAAAGGAAGCCGTGCTGGAGGGCAAGGACGAAATCCACCGTCTGCGCAACGAGAGCGAGAAGGAGCTGAACGACCGCCGCAAGGAGGTTCAGCGCCAGGAGCGCCGGATCCAGCAGAAGGAAGAGACGCTCGACAAGAAGATCGAGAGTCTGGAGAACAAGGAGGAAGTCCTCAACAACAAGATCAAGCAGGCGGAGGAGCGCCTCTCCGAGGCCGAGGCCGTCAAGAAGAGCCAGTTTGAGATGCTGGAGAGAATTTCCGGCTTCACCATGGAGCAGGCCAAGGACTACCTGCTGAAGAACCTCGAGGATGAGCTGACCCACGACAAGGCCGTGAAGCTCATGGAGTTTGAGCAGCAAACACGCGACGAGGCGGAGAAGGCCGCCCGCGAGATCATATCCATGGCGATTCAGCGCTGCGCCGCCGATCACGTGGCCGAGGCCACGATCAGCGTTGTGCCGCTGCCGAACGACGAGATGAAGGGCCGCATCATCGGCCGCGAGGGCCGCAACATCCGCGCCATCGAGACCATGACGGGCGTCGACCTGATCATCGACGACACGCCCGAGGCCATCACCCTTTCCTGCTTCGAGCCGGTGCGCCGCGAGGTTGCCCGCATCGCGCTGGAGCGTCTGATTGCCGACGGACGCATCCACCCCGCGCGCATCGAGGAGACCATCGAGAAGGCGCGCCGCGAGGTCGACGCGACCATCCGCCAGGAGGGCGAGCGCGCGGTCATCGAGGCCGGCGTCAACGGCGTACATCCCGAGCTTGTCAAGCTGCTGGGGCGTCTGCGTTACCGCACCAGCTACGGACAGAACGTGCTCAACCATTCGCTCGAGGTCTCCTTCCTGGCCGGCATCATGGCCTCGGAGCTGGGCCTCGACCCCACCATCGCCCGCCGCGCCGGTCTGCTGCATGACATCGGCAAGGCGCTCGACCACGAGATCGACGGCTCCCACGTGGACATCGGCGTCGACGTGGCCCGCAAATACAAGGAGAGCGAGACGGTGGTTCACGCCATTCAGGCGCACCATGGCGACGTGGAGGCCAAGACCGTCATCGCCTGCATTGTGCAGGCTGCCGACGCCATCTCCGCCGCCCGCCCCGGCGCGCGCCGCGAGAATCTGGAAAACTACGTCAAGCGTCTGGAGAAGCTCGAGGAGGTTGCCTCCTCCTTCGAGGGAGTCGACCGCTGCTTCGCGATTCAGGCCGGCCGCGAGATCCGCATCATGGTCAAGCCGGAGGTCATCTCCGACGACCGCATGGTTCTTCTGGCCCGCGAGATCTGCACCAAGATCGAGAGCGATCTGGAGTATCCGGGGCAGATCAAGGTCAACATCATCCGCGAGAGCCGCGCGATCGAATACGCGAAATAAAGCACAGGGCCGCCGCGTTTGCGGCGGCCTTTGTCTTGTCTGGCGGTCTTTTCCTCCGCGTGGGAGCGGCTTTCCGTGAGCCGGGAGGCCCGGAAAAATTCGCTGCGCTCTTTTTCTCGCACTGACCTGTGCTTCGCATAGATTGCGGGGCTCTGGTCTCGCCTGCCGGCTCGGTCGGCGCTAATTCGTGTGCCACTGGCACACCGCGCCCCGGACCCCGCGGGGTCTACGCTCCCGCTCCGGTCGGCGCCTTGTTTGTGTGCCACCGGCACACGGCGGCCTTTGAAAAGGCCGGCGAAACTTTTGATCCGCGCCAAGTTTGTGCGTGTTTATTTCTTTGTGCCGCGTCAGTGGGACAGCTCCCGCTCCCTATCTTTGTGATTGGAGGTTCCTCATGAACATTCTCACCATCGGCGACGTCGTCGGCAGCGTCGGCTGCCGCTTCCTCCGCGCTCACCTTCCCTCCCT
>CALWRP010000188.1 GCA_944383955.1 uncultured Clostridia bacterium | reverse complement strand
AGATGATCCAAAAAGCGCAGGCAATCCTTGCCGGATTGGCGAGCATTTTTGGAAAATATCACGGAAAATTTTGGCGCGACACGCCGCCTGAGCCCCAAGGCGCGAATTGTGCGGTGGTGCCTTAATTTCATCTGTACCGCTCCTCCTTTTCCCCTTTCGTTCTGCTGTAAGTATACCGATAAAAAAGGAGGCTGAACAGTATGAACTTTTATCATACTTTCCCAAGAGACGCCGGGCGGGATCGGAAAAGGGGCCGCCCGCACCGGGACAGCCCCTTTCCCTGGGAAGAGCGTTCAGGAGAGACGCCGCCCCTCCCGGCTTACAGTCCATCTCAAAGCCGCGCCATCCGCGGCAGGTCCGGCCCGATCAGCGGGCGGCACCAGTCGCAGAACGCCTGCGTCACGTCGCTGCCGCGCAGATATTCCTCCGGCAGCGTGCGCTCGCCGAGCATAACCTCCTCGATCGGCGCGAGGAAGGTTTCGCACCGGTAGTCCTCCCCCGGCAGGCGGCGGAAGGCCACCATTTTGCCGCTCTCGCCGGCGAGGGCCGCGCGGCAGGCAGCCCGGCCCGCCTCCTCGGCCTCCGCCGCGTCCACGGGCGACTGCCACGCTATCGAGGCGCGCGCCAGGATGCCCGGCTTCTCGCTTCTCGCCTTGACGCCGAGCCTGCGCACGATCAGCTGCGCCAGGTGCGAGGAGACGTCTCCGAAATACGTCGAGCGGCCCGTCTCAAAAATCGGCTCCACAATCGGCTTGCCCGCCGCGTCGCGCAGGCCCTCGCTCGCCACGACCACCACGCCGCCGAGCCTGCGGTACATGGCCATCGTCTCCTCGAGGAATTCCTCCTCGCAGAACGGGCGCTCCGGCGGATACAGCAGATGCGGCGCGTCGCCGTCCTGCTCGCGCGCCAGGGCGGCTGCGGCCGTCGTCCAGCCGGCGTTGCGCCCCAGCGACTCCACCACCACCACGTGGATCGGCAGGCTGCGCACGTCCGCGCCGAGCTCGCGGATCGTTCCGGCCATATAGCGCGCCACGCTGCCGAAGCCGGGGCAGTGGTCCGTCACCGCGATGTCGTTGTCCATCGTCTTCGGGATCCCCATCACGCCGATTCCCGTGCCGCGGCACGCCGCCTCCAGCTTTCCGCAGGCGTCCATCGTGCCGTTGCCTCCGTTCATCAGCACCCAGCGGATCCCGTGCCGCTGCAGAATCTGCGCCATCGCCCGGTAGTCCTCCGGCCCCAGCGCGTCGCGCGACGTGCCCAGCGCCGTGGCGGGCGTCGTCCGCAGCAGCTCCAGCTCCTGCGGCGGCACGGCGGAGAAGTCCAGCAGCTGCTCCCGCAGCAGGCCGCCGCTGCCTCCCTTCGCCCCGTATACGCGGCCCACCTCGCCGCTCGCGAGCGCCTCCTTCACCGCCCCGTACAGCGAGCAGTTGAGCACCGCCGTCGGCCCGCCGCCGTGCACAATCAACAGGTTCCCTTTCATCGCTCTTCCCTCATTTCCGGCGCTCCCACTCTTCGCCCGCGGCCAAGCCGCCCTTCTCCAAAAGCGCCCTTTGCTCTCATTATACCGTCCCGCCGATATCCGCACAAGGAGGATTTCTTATCATACCCCCACGGGCGGCGCGCGGCCTCAGCCCCCTTCGCCGGGGAGCTCCCGCAGCCCGGCATAGTTTCTCCCCACCTCCTGAATGCGGTAGACGTCGAGGAAGGGCTGCAGCTCTGTCTCCTCCCGGCGGATATACGCGACCAGCTCGCTCCAGAAGCCGTCCGCGGCCCCGTCCTCCCCAAGAGCCCTGGCGCGCAGGGCCAGCGCCAGCAGGCGGGCCGTGCGGACGGCGCAGAGCAGCACGCGCCGGGAGGTGCGCGCCGGCTCCCCGCAGCCCTCGGGAGCGGGCAGGCGGGCGGCGAGCTCGCCCTCCCGCTCGAGGAAGCGCGTCAGGCGATCGGCGATCGCCCCGCGGTCGAGCCCCTCCTTGCCGTTCCAGAAATCCATCGGGAACGACGCGGACGCCAGCTCGCACCAGGCCAGGCAAGCCTCCCAGCCCTCGCCGAAGGCATGGGAAAAATAATCCCGCGTCAGTTCTTCGAAGCCGCGCGACGCATCCCACAGCGTGAGGCCGCCCGCGTAGTTCGGCATCCAGGTGGGGAACCCGGCGCGCTGCTCCTGGCACAGCATCATCCCGTTCAGGCCGAGCCCGCGCAGGCAGCGGATATCCCGGCAGAGGATCGAGGCGATCCGCTGGTAGCCGGGATCGCCGTAATGGGCGCGGCCCAGGTGATAGTCATAGTCGAATGCGTCGCCGGAGAAGACCTTCTGCCAGCCGCGCAGGAAGGCCGCGTTTTCCTCTGCGCGCACCGGCAGCGTGATGCGGTTGCGCCGGTATTCCGGCAGCTCCGGCAGCTCGCCGAGCTCCTCATACGAGCGCTCGAACGAGCGGCTGATGGGCGCGAACATCAGCACGAAGCGCTCCGGGTTTTCCAGGCGCTCGCGCACCGGGGGCCACAGCAGCTCCTGGTAGGCGAGCATCACCATGCGCATCGGCGAGCCGAGCTCCGTCAGCCTTCTGTCGATCGCGTTGAGCAGCCGGACATACAGATCCGTGGGCAGCGCCCCGCGGCAGGCGGCGCACTCACACTGGTTGTTGCAGGCGTCCGCGAGCCACACGTGCAGGTAATCGACCTCCGGGTGCGCGGCGGCATACCCGGTCACGGCCTCCACAAAGCGCTGCTGCGCGGCGGCGGCGGAGTAGCACAGGTTCGTGTTCGTGGGCACGCCGCCGAAGAGAGCGCGCCGCCCGCCGATCTCCGCCAGCAGCTCCGGGTTTTCCGGCTCCCGCGAGCTCTCCCAGCCGCCGTCCACCAGGCCCATGGCCTTCGTCGTCCAGCCGTGGCCCACCGCGTGGAAGAGCAGGCCGCGGCGCCGCAGCGCGCGCACGATCTCCTCCGTCATCGCGGCCCCCTGCGCGCGGCTGATCGGCTCCGGCGCGAGCAGCGGGTTCCCCTCGTGGGAATACCAGCGGTTGAGGAAGACGGTCGCGTCGTCGAACTGGATAAAATAGGCGTTGTAGCCGAGCTTCGGCATCCAGTCCACCAGCTCGAGGATGTTTTCGAGCGAGCTCGCCCCCTCCACGCAGATCCCGCGGTGGCGGAACGAGGCCGTCTCCTTCACGGAGACGAGCATATTCACCTGCCAGACATGCTCCGGCACACACACGCCGTCCGCGCCGGGCCTCACCCAGCGAAAGCCCAGCTCCCACAGGAAGCGGTATACGGCCAGCAGCACGCTGCGCGGATTGCTTCCCGCCACCACGCCGCTGCCGTTCCAGGCGTCGAGATAGACGGCGTCGTCGAGCGCCTCGTCCTCCACGCCGTCAAAAATCACCCCGGGGGCCGCGTCGCGGACCAGGCCCACGAGGAACTCAAACTGCGCGCGGGGCCTGCCCGGCTCCCACCCGCCGAGCTCCATGGTGAAATCCGTCGTCGTCTCCCGCAGCCAGCGCACCAGCTCCTGCGCGGCAAAGCGGATCACAGGGTCGTCCCCGCAGGGGATCACGGTAA
>CALWRP010000187.1 GCA_944383955.1 uncultured Clostridia bacterium | reverse complement strand
CCTCCGCTGCCGAATTCACGGTTGATGGTGATGACTCTGTTTTTCATGCTGTCTGCTCTCCTTTCCGGTCAGAAACTGCGCGGGCTTCCGCTTTTTTGAGCTGCTTTCTCTCATAGACGAGCAAAATGACCGACAGGACGAACGCCAGCCCGTCCGCGACGGGGCCCGTCCAGAGAACGCCGGTGACGCCGAGAAAAATCGGGAGAATCAGCGCGGCGGGGACGAAGAAGATGATCTGCCGCGCGAGCGAGAGAATCGCCGACTTGAGCGGCTTGCCCACCGCCTGCAGGTAGACGGCCACCACGGTCTGGAAACCGGTCAGCGGGCAGAGCAGCAGGAAGATACGGAACGCCAGGACGGCGAACTCGTTGTAGAGTCCCTCCTCGGAGCCGAAGACGGACACGACGCTCATCGGCGCGAACTGGAAAATCAAAAACGCAGCTATGGAAATGATTTCCGAGATAACGAGGGCGATGTCCAGCGCCTTTTTCACGCGCGTATAGTTTTTTGCACCGTAATTGAAGCCGATGATAGGCTGTGTGCCGACCGCGATGCCGACGAGAATGGAGATCAGGATCTGGTTGACCTTCATCACGATGCCCGTGGCCGTCAGCGGGATCTCAGAGCCGTAGACGGAGGCCGCGCCGTAGGAGGCGAGCAGGTTGTTCGTCAGCGCCATGACGATGGTGATCGCGAACTGCGTGATAAAGCTGCTGATGCCGAAGGTCAGGATGCTGCCGCACGTCCTCGCCTTCGGGCGGAGGGCCGAAAGCTGCAGATGCAGCGTCTTGAACCGCCCAATATAGACGACGGACACGACGAACGAGCCGACCTGCCCGAGCACCGTCGCGATGGCCGCGCCCTGTACGCCCATCCCGAAGCAGAAGATGAAGACCGGGTCGAGGATTGTGTTCATCACCGCGCCGAGAATCATCGAGAACATCGCGTATTTTCGGGCTGCCGTCCGCGCGGATGATCGAGTTGAGCGCGCCGGAGATCATCATGAACGGCAGGCCGATGCCGATGATGCTGCCGTAGTCGATCGCGTAGGGCAGCAGGGCGTCCGTCGCGCCGAACAGGTTCAGGATCGGCGCGAGGAAGCCGAGAAACACGGCGGCCAGAACGATGCTCACGACGACGACCATCGAGACGGCGTTTCCGACGCCCTTCCTCGCGTTTTCCGTATCGCCCTCGCCGAGCTTCAGGCTCAGATACGCCGCGCCGCCGTCGCCGATCATCAGCGAGAGCGCCAGCGCGACGATCGTGATCGGGAAGACGACGTTTGTCGCGCCGTTGCCGATGTAGCCGACGCCCCAGCCGATGAAAATCTGGTCGACAATGTTATAAAGCGAGTTGACGAGAAGTGAAATGACGCAGGGGATGGCGAATTTTGCGATGAGCCTGCCAACCGGCTCCGTGGCAAAGGAGCTCTGATGCTCCGCCTCCGTTTTTTCCATGGGTGCTCTCTCCTTTACAATATGAAACTAGTTACCTATTACGGGAGAAGGAAGGGCAGACGCTCGAGACGGATCTCAGAGCGCTGCCCGGAACGCGGGAAAGCGCCGCCTCAGTCGGAGCCGGCGTTTCGCAGCACCTGATCCGTCAGGCGCAGAAACGTCTCCTTCTCCTCCGGGGTGAGGCCGGCGCAGAGCTCGGACAAGACCTCGTCGTCCTGCTCCAGAATCAGCCGGTGGATGCCCGAGGACTGCTCCGTGCAGACGACGCGCTTGTACCTCCTGTCGGCGGCGCTCGGTTCGCAGCGGATGAAGCCCTTGCTCTCGAGCCGCTGCAGCAGCTTCGTCATCGCCGGATGCGTGACGCGCTCGAGCCGCTCGAGATCGTTCTGGTGAATTTCCGCGTTCCCCGCCGCTTCCAGACGGCTGACGGAGCCCAAAACGCGCAGCTGCACCGCGGTCAGCCCCATCGCGGAGGCTTTCTCGTCGAGCCTTTTGCGGAATTCCCGATTCAGAATCGCGATCTTGAGTCCAAACGGCATTTTTCCGGCCATCACAAGTCCCTCCTGTCAAATAAGTAACTAATTACTTATTATAGCCGCGAAGCCCTCCTTTGTCAAGGCGGAAAAGACGCCGCCGGGGCGTCACAAAACAATCGGAAAACGGGGGAAAAAATTCGTCCCTTTTCAGATTGACCTGGCAGGGGGAAGTTGCTATGATCAGGGAGAAAAAAGCCTCGAGAAGGTGGGTTACCCGTGCAAATCATCGTACAAATCGGCGTGTTCTTCCTCATCTGTCTGGCGGGGGATTTCCTCTCCGCGCTGCTGCCGCTCCCGATTCCGGGCAGCATCCTCGCGATGCTGCTTCTGTTCCTCTGCCTGATGCTGCGCGTCATCCGGCCGGAGCACATCGATCAGAAGTCGGATTTTCTCCTCGGCAATATGGCCTTCTTCTTCATCCCCGCAGGCGTCGGGATTCTCGAGCAGCTTCCTCTGCTGCTCGAAAACCTCGGCCCGCTCGCCGTCATCTGCGTCGTGACGACGGTGCTTACCTTCGCGGCCTCGTCCGGCACGGTGCGCCTCGTGCTGTGGCTGCAGAACAGGAAGGGAGGCGGCCGCAGTGAGTGAGATTTTCGATCAGATCACGAGCTCGCCGATGTTTGGCGTCGCGCTGTGCATCGTTACCTTCGCGGCGGGCGTCGCGCTCAACAAAAAGCTGCGCTCTCCGATTGTCAACCCGCTCCTCATCGCGATCGGCCTGACGATCGCCGTGCTCGAGGTCTTCCGTATTCCGCTTGAAAATTTTGACAAGGGCGGAGACGTCGTCTCCATGTTCCTCGGCCCGGCGACAGCCGCGCTCGCGCTCTCGATCTACCGCCAGCTCGAGCTGCTCAAAAAGAACTTTCTGCCGATTTTTCTCGGCTGCCTCGCCGGCTGCGTGACCTCGATGGGCAGCGTCTATCTGCTCTGCCGCCTGTTCGGCCTCGACGATTCGCTCACTGCTTCGCTCCTGCCGAAGTCCGTGACGACGCCGATCGCGATGGAGCTTTCCGAGCAGGCGGGCGGCGTCGTGCCGATCACGGTCGCGATGGTCGTCGTCACCGGCATCCTCGGGGCGGTCGCCGCGCCGCTCCTGATTCGCGTCTTCCATGTGAAGAACCCGATCGCCGCCGGCGTCGGACTCGGCGCGGCGAGCCACGCGGTCGGCACCTCGAAGGCCATTGAGCTCGGCGAGGTGCAGGGCGCCATGAGCGGCATCTCCCTCTCAATCTCCGGCATTCTGACGGTGCTGCTCTCCCTTTTTCTGACGTGACAAAAAGGCCCGCCGCTTCTGTGCTGAGCGGCGGGTCTTTTTTTGTCTCAGGCGGATTTTTCCCCGCTTTCCTTCGTCAAAAGCCTCTGATACGTCAGATCCATCCCGAACGCGCCGAGCGGGGCGGTGATGAGAATGGCCAGCACCGCGACGGAGAGCACGATCTGCCCGCACGGCAGGCCGAGCGAGAGCGGTACGGAGCCGATCGCCGCCTGCACCGTCGCCTTCGGCAGGTAGGCAATGCAGCAGAACAGCCTCTCCTTCGCGGAAAGCGGCGTGCGCAGCGTGCACACCGCGACGCCGAGCGAGCGCAGCATCAGCGAAATCACCAGCATGAAAATCGCCGCCGCGCCCGCGGAGACGGTGTAGCGGATGTCCACCGCCGCGCCGACGAGAACGAACAGCAGAAGCTCCGCCGCGATCCAGAGCTTCCCGAACTTTTCCGAAAGCCGCCGGGAGACGAACGAGACGCTTTTCCGCTTGAGGACGCACGCCATGCTCACGACGGCGAGCAGCCCGGAGACGGGCACCGTGCCCTTGAGCGCCGTCTCGATCGCGAGGCAGGAGAACGCGAGCCCGAGCACGACGACCGTCTTCGTGCTGTTCCGCACATACCGCCGCTTCGCGAAGGCGGTCTCGAAGAACCATCCGATCGCCCACCCGGCGGCAGCGCCGAGCAGTACGCCGAGCACGACGGAGACGGGGATCTCCAGCAGGCTCGCGGCGCTGACCTCGCCGCCCTGCGCCATCGAGACGAAGGCGGTGAACAGGACGATCACATACACGTCGTCGCACGACGCCCCGGCGAGGATGAGCTGCGGCACGCTCTTTTTCGTCCCCCAGCCGCTCTCCATGAGCTGCACCATGCGCGGCACGACGACGGCGGGGGAGACGGCCCCGATCACCGCGCCCATGACCGCCGCCTCAGCGCGCGACACGCCGAGCAGCGCGGGCGCGAACAGGATAAACGCGAGGATCTCGCACGACGCCGGGACGAACGCCATCAGCACGGCGGGACGCCCCACCTTTTTCAAATCGTCCGGATTGAGCGACAGGCCCGCCTTGAGCAGGATGATGACGAGCGCCATCTGCCTGAGGTCGCCGGAGATCGAGAGGATGGAAGCGTCGAGCAGATTGAGCGCGTGCGGTCCGAGCGCCACGCCGACTGCGAGCATCCCGAGGATCCGCGGGATGTGCAGGAGCTGGCACAGCGCCGCGGCGGCCAGACCGACAAGAAAAATGAGCGCGAGAGAAGTGAGCATATTAGTTCCTCCTTGTTTTCGGCATCAAAAAAAGCCGACAGCTTCCGCGTAAACATCGCAGAAGTCATCAGCTCTTTCAAGCGGTTCCGGTTTCCCGGGGGAGCACTTCATTCCCGTTATTCTTTTTTTAGCATACCCTCCCGCGCTCCATCTGTCAAGAGGGAAGTTGCATTTTTCCGCGCGCTTCGGTATAATGGAAATAACAAAAGGGGGGATGCGCCTTGAAACGGTCCATTGACACCATGATTCGCGACAAGAAGCAGCAGCAGGAGAGGCGCCGCCGCCTCACGCCGGAGGAGCCCGACGAGGTGGAAATCGAGCTGGAGCTGCCGCGATACGAGCCGCTCAACGCCGCGAAAAGCGTCTTCGACGAGGGACTAGAAAAGCGCTTCGGCGGCATCAACACCGCTCCCTCCGTTTTTGACAGAACGGCTGTTTTTCGCACAAAAAAGGAAAACAAATAAAAATACAGGCTGCCGCCCCGAGAGAGGGACGGCAGCCTGTGTTTTCATGGTCAGAGCGGGGGGAGCCTCACTGCTGCGGCTCCCAGTCTCTCGGCCGCTCCGCGCCGCCAAAGAGCGGCGTCACATACTCTCCCGTAAAGCACGCGCGGCAGAGGCCGTCCCCGCCGCAGGCGGCGCACAGCTCCGATTCCGGCAGGAAGCGCAGCGAGTCCGCGCCGAGCAGGCCGCACAGCTCCGCGGCGGAGTGGTTGGCGCTCGCGAGCTCCGCGCGCGTCGACGTGTCCACGCCGTAAAAGCACGGGAATTTCATCTCGGGAGAGGCAATGCGGACGTGTACCTCCGACGCCCCCGCCTCGCGCAGCAGCGTCACGATCCGACGCGACGTCGTCCCGCGCACAATCGAGTCGTCGACGAGCACGACGCGCTTCCCCTCGACGACCGGCTGGTTCGCCGAGAGCTTCATGCGCACGCCGGTGTCGCGCAGCTTCTGCGTCGGCTGGATGAATGTGCGTCCCGTATACTTGTTCTTGATGAGCCCCATCTCGTAGGGGAGGCCGAGCTCCTCGCTGTAGCCCATTGCCGCGGAGAGGGAGGAGTCCGGCACGCCGACGACGATGTCGGCAAAGTCCGCGCTTTCCTCGAGCCGCGCGAGCCGGCGGCCCGTCTCCTTGCGCGCCGCGTGGACGCTGAGGCCCTCGAGCGTGCTGTCGGGTCTCGAAAAATAGATGTATTCCATCGCGCACAGGCGGTGCGCGCAGTCCTTCGCATAGAAGAACGATTCCGCGCCGGAGGCGGAGAACTTGACGATTTCCCCGGGCTCCACGTCGCGCACGAACCGCGCGTTCACGATGCTGAACGCGCACGTCTCGCTGCTCACGCACCAGCTGCCGCCGGCAGTTTTTCCGATGGAGAGCGGGCGGATGCCGTTTTTGTCGCGGATGGCGTAGAGGTTCTTTTCCGTCAGAATCAGAAAGCTGAAGGCTCCCTCCAGACGGCGGCAGGCGGCCTCGATCTTTTCGAGCAGCGTGCCGGTTCCGCCCTGAATGAGGTGGAGGATGATCTCCGAGTCGCTTGTTCCGCGGAAGATGCTGCCCTTCTCCTCAAGCTCGCGCCGCAGCGCGGCGGCGTTCACAATCTGCCCGTTGTGCACGACGGCCACGCTGCCGAGGTAGGAGCGCGCGACGAGCGGCTGCACGTTCTCGAGCTCGTTTCCGCCTGCCGTCGCGTAGCGGACGTGGCCGATACAGCTGTGGCCGCGCAGCTCGGCGAGGTTTTCCGTGTGGAAGACCTCCGTGAGCAGGCCGCAGCCCTTGCGGCAGGTGATTTCCCGGCCGTCCGCGCAGGCGATTCCCGCGCCCTCCTGCCCGCGGTGCTGCAGCGCGTGCAGGCCGAAGTACGTCAGAAGAGGAGCCTCCTCCTCGCGGTAGACGCCGAACACGCCGCATTCCTCGTTGATTTTTCTCATCGCAATCTGCTTCCTTTCCTCATGAGACAAGGGAAGAAGCCCGGCCTGCCGCAGTCCGGGCTTCTTCCGCGATATGGCTCAGTCCTCGCCCTGCAGAGCGTCGACGCCCTGCTCTCCGGTGCGGATCCGAACCGTGTTTTCCACGTTGTAGACGAAAATCTTGCCGTCGCCGACACGTCCGGTGTACAGCGCTTCGCGCGCCGCCTCGATGACGGTGTCCACAGGCACCTTGCTCACGACAATCTCCACCTTCACCTTCGGCAGGAGCTTTGCGTCTTCGAGCTTGACGCCGCGGTAGTAGGTGTCGCGGCCCTTCTGGAGGCCGTAGCCGAGCACCTGGGTGACGGTCATGCCGGTTACGCCGATGGCGTTCATGGCCTCCTTGAGCTGCGAGAAGCTCTCCTGACGGCAGAGGATCGAAAGCTTCGTCAGCTTTGCCTCGGTCGCGGCGGGCTGAATGGCCGGCGCGGCGGCGGGAGCGTCATGAGACTGCAGCAGGACGGAGGTGGCGTTCTCGGTCTCGCCGGTGAGAACCTGGGGAGGCATCGGCAGGAAGTCCGCGTAGGAGCTCACGAGGTTGTGCTCCGTAACGTCCAGGCCGCGGATTTCCTCCTCGCGGCTGGCGCGCAGGCCGACGGTCTTCTTGATGATGGTGAAAACGATGGTCATGGTGACGGCAACCCAGGCGATCACCGCGATCATGCCGAGCAGCTGAGTGCCGAGGAAGGAGAAGCCGCCGCCGTAGAACAGGCCGAGCGGGTTTCCGGCGTCGTCAGTCAGATAGTAAGCGAACAGTCCCGTTACGATCGTGCCGGTTGCGCCGCACATACCGTGCACGCCGATGGCGCCGACCGGATCGTCGATCTTGAGGACCTTGTCGACAAACTCAATGCCGAAGACGACAACGAATGCCGCAATCAGGCCGATAAAGAACGCGCCGACGGGGGTGACGACGTCGCAGCCGGAGGTAATGGCCACGAGGCCGGCGAGGGAGCCGTTGAGCGTCATCGAGACGTCGGGCTTCTTATAGCGGATCCAGGTGATGATCATGACGGCGACCGTCGCGGTGGCGGCAGCCAGGTTGGTGGTGAAGAAGATGCGTCCGGCGGCAACCATGCTCTCCTCGCTCGAGATGGAGATGGTCGAGCAGCCGTTGAAGCCGAACCAGCAGAACCAGAGGATGAACACGCCGAGCGCGCCGAGCGTCAGGCTGTGGCCGGGAATCGCGCGGGGCTTGCCGTTCTTGTCGTACTTGCCGATACGGGGCCCGAGAATCTTCGCGCCGATGAGGGCGGCTACGCCGCCGACCATATGCACGGCGGTCGAACCGGCGAAATCATGGAAGCCGAGCTGCGCGAGCCAGCCGCCGCCCCAGATCCAGTGGCCGGAAATGGGATAGATGAAGGCGCTGATCACGGCGCTGTAAATGCAGTAGGAGATGAACTTGGTGCGCTCCGCCATCGCGCCGGAGACGATGGTCGCCGCGGTGGCGCAGAAGACGGTCTGGAAAATCGCGTACGCCCACAGCGGAACGGAAAGCCCCATAAAGCTGTAGTCGCCCTGGATGAAGAAATCAAGCCCGCCGATCAGCGAGCCGGTGCCCGCGAACATGAGGCCAAAGCCGAAGAACCAGAAGATGGGCGTGCCGATGGCAAAGTCCATCAGGTTTTTCATGATGATGTTGCCTGCGTTTTTTGCCCGGGTAAATCCGGTCTCGACCATTGCGAAGCCTGCCTGCATAAAGAAGACGAGAGCCGCGCCGAGCAGAACCCATATGACGTCAGCGGAAACATAGCTCAGTCCCATTGAAATCCCTCCTGAATTGGTTAAGTCAAACGCATGGCCATGCATTCTGATAACAAAAGAAGGGTGCCGCGGCTTCCTTACCGCAGCACCCTTGCTTCGATTTGTATTATAGATCCGCAGGGAGAAAAAGTCAATCTAATTTTGCAATTTATCATAAATTAAATTGCAAAAACAAATCTTCACAATACGGCCTGTGAATGTGCAAAACTACAAAAATGAGAAAAACAATGCAAAACAGCCCCGTTTTTCTCCTCTGAGAAGCAACGGGGCCGCGTTCATAATGCAGTCATATTTAATTTTCTGTCAAAAAAGACTGCTTCATCAGGCGAGAAGGGCGCGCAGGCGATCCATGGCCTCCCGGGTGGCCTCGGGGGAGCCGAACGCCGTCAGGCGGAAGAAGCCCTCTCCGTTTTTGCCGAAGCCGCTGCCCGGCGTGCCGACGATATGCGCCTTCTCAAGCAGGAGGTCAAAGAAGTCCCACGAGGACATTCCGTTCGGGCACTGCATCCAGATGTACGGGGAGTTCACGCCGCCGACGTGCCAGATCCCGAGGTCGCGGAGCGTATTCGAGATGAGCAGGGCATTTTCGCGGTAGACGGCGAGATTTTTCCGGCAGCCCTCGAGTCCCTCGGGCGAGAACACGGCCGCCGCGGCGCGCTGCACCGGGTAGGACGCACCGTTGAATTTCGTCGTCTGGCGGCGCAGCCACATGGCGCGCAGGGAGGCTCCCCCGCGCGTGAGAGAGCCGGGGATCACCGTATACCCGCAGCGCATACCGGTAAAGCCCGCCGTCTTCGAGAGGGAGCAGAATTCGATCGCGCACTCGCGCGCGCCCTCAATCTCAAAGATGCTGCGCGGCAGGGCAGGGTCCTGCACAAACGCCTCGTAGGCCGCGTCAAAGAGCAGCACGGCGTCCTGCGCGTTCGCGTAGCGCACCCATTCCGTCAGCTGCTCGCGGCTGTAGACGGCGCCCGTCGGATTGTTCGGAGAGCACAGGTAGATGATATCGGCCTTCTGCTCCGGATTCGGCATCGGGAGGAAGCCGTTTTCGCGGTTCGCGTCGAGATAGACGATGCGCCGCCCCGCCATCAGGTTCGTGTCGCGGTAGACGGGATAGACCGGGTCGGGAATGAGGACGGTGTTGTCCTCGTCGAACAGGTCGAGAATGTTGCCGACGTCGCTCTTCGCTCCGTCGCCGACAAAAATGTCCGCCGCGTCGACCGCGACGCCGAACGAGGCGTAGTAGTCCCTCACGGCCTCGCGGACAAAGTCATAGCCCTGCTCCGGGCCGTAGCCGTGGAAGGTTTCCTTCTTCGCCTGGTCGTCGGCCGCGTCGTGCAGCGCCTTGACGGCAGCCTCGCACAGCGGCAGCGTCACGTCGCCGATGCCCATGCGGATGACGTCGGCCTCCGGGTGCTCCTGCGTATAGCGGGAGACGCGGTGGGCGATCTCGGAAAACAGATAGCTCTCCTCAAGCGAGAGATAATGCCGGTTGATTTTCATGTCGTACCTCCTGCGTGTTTGATCGGTTCCCTTCCAGATCTGGGCGCGCGGCGGGAGCGTCCCGCCGGGAAGGCCGCGCCTTTTTCAGTATAGCACAGGATAAGCCGCTTGGCATCATTTTTTGCGGGAAGAATTTTCGCGATGTCGATGGGCTCGAGCTCCTCCTGCCGGAAATGGCGGCCGAGAATCGACGCAAGGGCTCCGGCGGTGTCGAGCGAGGTCAGGCACGGAATCCCGAGCTCGACGGCCTTCCGGCGCAGCTTGACGCTGTCGCGCGCCGGGATGCGGCCCTTGGCCGACGTCGAGAGGATGCAGCCGACCGTCCCGCTCTCGAGGAGCGTCATCGTGTTTTTCTTCGCCTCGTGAATCTTCTGCACCGTTTCCACCGTCAGCCCAGCTTTGCGCAGGACGGCGGCGGTGCCCTCCGTCGCGTAGAGCGGACAGCCGAGAGCGGAGAAGGCGGCGGCAATCGGGGCGATCTCGCCCTTGTCGGAGTCGCGCACCGTGACGAGCAGTCCCTTGTCCGTCTCGATGCGGTAGCCCGCCGCGAGAAGTCCCTTGCAGAGCGCTTCCTCCATCGTCGGAGCGATGCCGAGCACCTCGCCCGTCGACTTCATCTCCGGTCCGAGCTGCGTGTCGACGCCGCCGAGCTTCTCGAACGAGAAGACCGGCACCTTCACCGCGTGGAAGGCGGCGGGAGCGGCGAGGCCGGTGCCGTAGCCCATGTCGCGCAGACGCTCGCCGAGCATCGCGCGCACAGCCAGATCCACCAGCGGGATGCCCGTCACCTTGCTGATATACGGGATGGTGCGCGACGAGCGGGGATTCGCCTCGATGACGTAGATTTTCCCCTCGTGAATCACATACTGGATGTTGACGAGGCCCTTCACGCCGAGGGAGACGGCGAGCTTTTTCGAATAGTCGACGAGCTGCTCTGTGAGGCTCTCGCTCAGGTTCCACGCCGGATAGACGGCGATGGAGTCGCCCGAGTGGATGCCCGCGCGCTCGATGTGCTCCATGATGCCGGGGATGAGCACGTCCTCTCCGTCGCAGACGGCGTCGACCTCCACCTCCGTGCCCATCAGATACTTGTCGATGAGAACGTCAGTGTCCGGATTCGCCGTCAGTATCACGTTCATGTACTCGCGGATGTCGGCGTCGGAGAAGGCGATGATCATGTTCTGCCCGCCGAGCACATAGCTCGGACGCATGAGGACGGGGTAGCCGAGCTCGTTCGCGGCCCGGAGCGCCTCCTCCTCGGTCAGGACGGCGCGTCCCGCCGGACGGCTGATGCCGAGCGATTCGAGCAGGGCGTCGAATCGGCCCCGGTCCTCCGCGAGGTCGATTCCGTCCGGCTGCGTGCCGAGGATCGGCACGCCCGCGGCGGCAAGCGGCTTTGTCAGCTTGATGGCCGTCTGTCCGCCGAACGCCACGACGACGCCGACGGGCTGCTCGAGCTCCACGATGCGCAGCGCGTCCTCCGCCGTGAGCGGGTCGAAGTAGAGGCGGTCCGCGGTGTTGAAGTCGGTCGAGACGGTTTCAGGGTTGTTGTTCGCGATCGCCACCTCATACCCGGCGCGCTTGAGCGCCATGACGCAGTGGACGGACGCGTAGTCGAATTCGATGCCCTGCCCGATGCGGATAGGACCCGAGCCGAAGACGAGCACCACCGGCTTCCCGGAAGCGCGGCGGCGGATGAACGGCAGCGCCTCATCCTCCTCGGCGAGCGACGAATAGAAGTACGGCGTTTCCGCCTCGAATTCCGCGCCGCAGGTGTCGACCATCTTGCAGGCGGCGGGAAGAGCGGGCGGCAGCTCGCCGCCGGAGAGACGGCGCACGGCGCTGTCCGGGAAGCCCATCCGCTTTGCCTCGCGGTACAGCTCTTCAGTCAGCGGATCCTCTGCGAGCGTGCGCTCCATTTTGGCAAGGTTCCAGAGCTTCGCGAGGAACCACCCGTCGATCCTTGTCAGGCGGTGCAGCTCGCCGGTGGTCTGCCCGCGCCGCAGCGCCTCATAGACGGCGAAGACGCGCTCGTCGTCCTGCGCGCGGATCTTTTTCCTCAGCTCCTCGTCCGTCAAAGCGGCGAGCTTCGGCATTGCGAGCGTGTCGAGCGAAAGCTCCGCGCCGCGCACGGCCTTCATCATCGCGGCCTCAAAGCTGCGGCCGATCGCCATCACCTCGCCGGTCGCCTTCATCTGCGTCCCGAGACGGCGGCACCCGTAGATGAACTTGTCAAACGGCCACTTCGGGAACTTGACGACCACATAGTCGAGGGCCGGCTCAAAGCACGCCATCGTTTTGCCGGTGACCTCGTTCTGGATCTCGTCGAGCGTCAGCCCGACGGCGATCTTCGCCGCGACGCGGGCGATGGGGTAGCCGGTCGCCTTCGAGGCGAGCGCCGAGGAGCGCGACACGCGCGGGTTCACCTCGATGACGGCATAGCGGAAGCTCTCCGGGTCGAGTGCGAACTGGCAGTTGCAGCCGCCCTCGATGCCGAGCGAGGAGATGATGTTGAGCGCCGCCGTCCGCAGCATCTGATATTCTTTATCCGCGAGCGTGAGAGCGGGCGCGGCGACGATGGAGTCGCCCGTGTGGATGCCGACGGGATCGAGGTTTTCCATCGAGCAGACGGTGATGACGTTTCCCGCCGCGTCGCGCATCACCTCAAACTCAATCTCCTTCCAGCCGGAGACGCATTTTTCCACCAGAATCTGATGAATGGGGGACTGCCTGAGGCCGTTCGCCGCGATGGAGGCGAGCTCCTTCTCGTTTTCGGCAATGCCGCCGCCCGTGCCGCCGAGCGTGAAGGCCGGGCGCACGATGACGGGATAGGAGATGGACGACGCGAAGTCGAGCGCGTCCCCAACCTCGGTGACGACGAGCGACGGGATGACCGGCTCGCCGATGGACTCCATCGTCTCCTTGAACAGCTCGCGATCCTCCGCCTTCTCGATCGTTTCAAGGCGCGCGCCGAGCAGCTCCACGCCCTGCGCCTCGAGGAAGCCCTCGCGCGCGAGCTGCATGGAGAGCGTCAGCCCCGTCTGCCCGCCGAGCGTGGAGAGCAGGCCGTCCGGCTTTTCGCGGCGGATGATCTCCCTAAGCGACGGCAGCGTTAAGGGCTCGACGTAGACCTCGTCCGCGATCGCGCCGTCCGTCATGATGGTGGCCGGGTTCGAGTTGACGAGGACGACGTTGAGTCCTTCCTCGCGCAGGGCGCGGCACGCCTGCGTGCCGGCATAGTCAAATTCGGCGGCCTGGCCGATCACAATCGGCCCCGAGCCGACGACAAGAACTTTTTTCAGATGCTGCTTTACCGGCATGAGAATCCCTCGCTTTCCGCGTGATTGACGAGCTTCAAAAAGCAATCAAAGAGGTAGGCGGTGTCGTGCGGCCCGCCGCACGCCTCCGGATGAAACTGCACCGAGAACGCGGGGGCGTTCCTGTAATCGATGCCCTCGCAGGTGCCGTCGTTGCAGTTGACAAAGCGCAGCGAAGCGGTCTCGGGCAGGCTGTCGGGCCGGACGGTGTAGCCGTGGTTCTGGCTTGTTACGGCGACGCGCCCCGTCCGGAGATCCTTGACGGGCTGGTTCGCGCCGCGGTGGCCGAACGGGAGCTTTTCTGTCACGGCGCCGTTCGCGAGCGCCATGAGCTGATGGCCGAGGCACACGCCCATCATCGGAATTTTCGCCGCGAAAAGCTTTTCGGCCTCCCGCACGATGTCCATATTGTCCGCCGGGTCGCCGGGGCCGTTGGAGAGGAGGACGCCGTCAGGGCGAAGAGCCAGAAGCTCCTCCGCCGTCGTGAAGGAAGGAACGGCGGTCACGCGGCAGCCGCGCTTTGTGAGCTCCCGGATGAGGTTCTGCTTTGCGCCGAAGTCCCAGAGGACGACGTGCGGCCCGCTGCCCCCGTAAGCCTCCGCCTTCTGCCGCGTCACCAGCGGGACGCTCGGCTCCTGCCGGAATCCGCGGAGCCGCTCGAGCAGCTCCTCGCCGTAGGGCGGAGCCTCTTCGGTCAAAAGGGCGTTCATCGTCCCGTGGTCGCGGAGCGTTCGGGTGAGGGCGCGCGTGTCGATTCCGTAAAGACCCGGAATGCCGTTTTCTTTTAAAAAGGCGTCGAGATCCCCCTCACTTCGGAAATTGGAGGGAACCCGGCACCATTCTCTTACAATATAAGCCGCCAGACGCGGGCGTACGCTTTCAAAATCGGCGGGGATGACGCCGTAATTCCCGATGAGCGGGAAGGTCTGTACGACGAGCTGCCCGCAGTAGCTCGGGTCGGTGAGCGTCTCGAGATAGCCGGTCATGGCCGTGGTGAAGACGGCTTCCCCGGCGACGCCGCCGCTCGCGGGCTGCGCGCCGAAGCTTTTTCCGGCGAACCATGCGCCGTTTTCCAATACAAGATAACAGGTTTTTTCCATGGCGTACCCTCCTGTCCCGTGGCCGCGCAGCCGCGCGCACGGAAAATACAAAAGAAAAAAGGCGTCCCGGGGCCGCCTTTGGTGAAAGCGGCCTCTGAACGCCTTTGTCCATCTACGGCATTATAGCACTTTGCAGGAGAAAGGTCAAGATCCTGCAAACCGTCCTTTTGCGATTTTCAGAAGATGGCACGATTCCGAGAGCCTCGGAGCGATGATTTTACAGCAAAGTATAAAATCTGAGGACTTTCCGCGGATTGACTTGACAGACGCATTTCAAAGCGCTACAATACATTTGTAAACAGCAAGGGCGCTGCGGGGTACATACTTCCGTAGTGCCCTTTGTGGATCATCTACGGAAACAACGCCGCAGGAAGAGAGGAATGCTAGTATGGAAAACCTGGAACTGCTTTATGAAGGAAAGGCCAAGAAAGTATTCAAAACGGACCGCCCTGACGTTTACCTCGTCCGCTATAAGGACGACGCGACAGCCGGCAACGGCGCCAAGCGCGGAACGATCCGCGGCAAGGGCGTCGTCAACAACCTGGTGACGAATCATCTCATGCGCTTCCTGGAGACGAAGGGCATCCCGACCCATCTTGTCGAGGAGGTTTCCGATACGGACACCCTCGTCAAGAAGGTGCAGATCATCCCGCTCGAGGTCATCGTCCGCAACGTCGCGGCCGGCAGCCTCGCCAAGCGCCTCGGCATGGAGGAGGGCACGAAGCTCAGCAGCACCGTGCTCGAGTACTGCTATAAGGATGGCGCTCTCGGCGATCCCATGGTCAACGAGTATCACATCGCCGCTCTCGGCGTTGCCACTCCCGAGGAGCTGGCCCAGATCGCGGACTTCAGCATGAAGATCAACAAGGAGCTCGGCGAGTACCTCAAGACCGCCGGCATCGAGCTCATCGACTTCAAGCTCGAGTTTGGCCGCGACATGGACGGCAAGGTGATTCTCGCCGACGAGATCAGCCCCGACACCTGCCGCTTCTGGGACGTCAAGACCCACGCCCATCTCGACAAGGATCTGTTCCGCCGCGACCTCGGCGGCGAGGAGGAAGCGTACCGCGAGGTGCTGCACCGCCTGCTTGGCAAATAATTTCTGATTGGACGCGCCGCGGGGCGATGCGCGCGAAAGGAGAGACAACCCGATGACACGGGGGATTTCCGATATCCTGCAGTTCGTCGAGGAGAACGACATCAAGTTCGTCCGCCTGGCGTTCTGCGATATCTTCGGCGTACAAAAGAATATCGCCATCCTGTCGTCGTACCTGGAGCACGCCTTCGAGAAGGGCGTCTCGTTCGACGCCTCCGCGATTGCGGGCTTTGGCAATGTGACGGAGTCGGATCTCTTTCTCCACCCCGATCCGGACACGCTGGCCATCTTCCCGTGGAGGCCGTCGCAGGGCTGCGTCGCCCGCTTCTACTGCAATATCCGCTATCCCGACGGCAGGCCCTTCGAGGGCGACGGCCGTCTCCTTCTGGCCCGCACGGAGCGAAGGGCGCTCGAGGAGGGCTTTTCGTTCCAGCTCGGCCCGGAATGCGAGTTCTATCTCTTCGCCACCAACGAAAGGGGAGAGCCCGTGCTCAAGCCGTATGACAGGGCGGACTACTTTGACGTGATGCCCCTCGACCACGGCGAGAACGTGCGGCGCAGCATCTGCCTCACGCTCGAGGAGATGGGCCTTCGCCCGGAGCGCTCGCACCACGAGCAGGGGCCGGGGCAGAACGAGGTGGATTTCCACCGCTCCGCTCCGCTGCAGGCGGCCGATAATCTCGAGACGCTGCGCACCGCCGTCAAGGCCATCGCGGCGCAGAACGGCCTCTTCGCCTCCTTCCTTCCCAAGCCCATCGAGAAGGAGAGCGGCAGCGGCCTGCACTTCAACCTCTCCGCCTGGAGAGGGGAGAAGAATCTGTTTGAAAATTTCCGTGATTGCCCTGATCCGCAGGCGGCCTCCATGCTGGCCGGTATCCTGCGGCATATCCCGGCGATCACCGCTTTCGCGAATCCTCTGCCCGGCTCCTACCGGCGGCTCGGCTGCTTTGAAGCGCCGTCCGCCGTCGGGTGGTCGGCGCAGAACCGTTCCCAGCTGGTGCGGCTGCCCGCTGCGTCCGGCTCGGATTCCCGCATTGAGGTTCGTTCCCCGGACCCCGCCTGCAACCCGTATGTGGTGGCGGCCCTCCTGCTGGAGGCAGCCATGAGCGGCGTCCGCGAGGGCCTGCCTCTCCCGCCTCCCTCCGATTTCGACGGGGCGGACGCCGGGGAATCCCGCCTGCCGCAGAGCCTCGGCGATGCGCTCGAGGCGGCGGGGCAGAGCGAGTTTATCCATTCCGTCCTGCCGGAAAAATACCTCTCTCAGTATATAAAGCAGAAGGAGAGGGAGTTTGCCGAGTATACGGCGGCTGGCGACCCGTACCGGTATGAGATCGAGCGGTATTTCGATCGGATCTGACGCGCGTGCGCGGCAATTCCGGTTCAGCACGGGGGGATAGACAATGGAGAACGCCTTGATCGTGAGCGGGGAGAAATCCCTTCCCGCGCTGGCGTCCCTTCTGAGGGGCTGCGGCTGCTCCCGCACGGTGACAGCCACAAGCGCCGGAGAGGCCAGACGAAAGCTTCTCGAGCTCTCCCTCGACCTGGTGCTGATCAACGCCCCGCTTCCCGATGAGTTCGGCGCCGAGCTGGCCGCCTCCTGCGCGGACGCGACCATGGCGGGCGTTGTGCTCGTGGCTCCCGCCCTGCAGGCGGCGGAGGCCGCGCCTCCGCTGGAAAAGCTCGGCGTCTTCGTGCTGGAAAAGCCGATCTCCCGCTCCGCCCTCATGCAGGCCGTCCGCCTGCTGTCCGTTTCGCGCATGCGGATTGCGCAGCTGCAGCGAAAAAACGCGGAGCTGCTGCAAAAGCTGGACGACACCCGCCTGGCCTGCCGCGCGAAATGCCTCCTCATTGAGCGGCTGCACATGACGGAGGACGAGGCGCACCACTGTCTGGAGCGCCGCGCGATGGACCTGCGCGTCTCCCGCCGGGAAGCCGCTCTCACGGTAATCCGGCAATATGAAGCAACCAACTGAACATCGGCAGCAAAGGCGCTGCGGTGCAGGGGATTCGATTCCCCTCCCGCGGCGCCTTTTTTGATATACATGCCCCCGCAAGCCCCAGGCAAAGCAAAAACAGGCCGCTTCGCGGCGAACAGGAGAGTGTTACTTATGAGCAGAGTACCGGAAATGTTTGGAAGCCTTTCGTTTAACGAGTCCGTCATGCGAGACAGGCTCCCGAAGGATATTTTTCGCGCCCTGAAGAAGACGATGGAGGAGGGCAGCCCCCTCGCGCCAGGCGTGGCGAACGTCGTCGCCTCCGTGATGAAGGACTGGGCCATCGAGCACGGAGCCACCCACTTCACGCACTGGTTCCAGCCGATGACCGGCGTGACCGCCGAGAAGCACGATTCCTTCCTCTCCCCGCAGGGCGACGGCTCCGTCATCATGGAGTTCTCCGGCAAGGAGCTGACGAAGGGCGAGCCGGACGCCTCCTCCTTCCCCTCCGGCGGCCTGCGCGCCACGTTTGAGGCACGCGGCTACACCGCCTGGGATCCGACCTCCTACGCCTTCATCAAGGACAAGACGCTGTGCATCCCCACCGCCTTCTGCTCCTACACGGGCGAGATCCTCGACAAGAAGACGCCGCTTTTGCGCTCGATGGACGCCATCAGCCGGGAGGCCTGCCGCGTCCTCAAGCTCTTCGGCAAGGACGTCCGCCGCGTGACGACCACCGTCGGCGCGGAGCAGGAGTATTTCCTCATCAACAAATCCGATTACGCCAAGCGCCTGGATCTGATTCTGAGCGGCCGCACGCTGTTCGGCGCGCACGCGCCCAAGGGCCAGGAGCTCGAGGATCACTATTTCGGCTCCATCCGCCCGCGCGTCAAGGCCTTCATGGATGAGCTCGACGAGGAGCTGTGGAAGCTCGGCGTCGCCGCCAAGACGGAGCACAACGAGGTGGCCCCCTGCCAGCATGAGATGGCTCCCGTCTTCTCCACCACCAACATCGCCACCGACCACAACCAGCTCGCCATGGAGCTGATGAAGAAGATCGCCGATCGCCACGGCTTCGTCTGCCTGCTGCACGAGAAGCCGTTCGAGGGCATCAACGGCTCCGGCAAGCACAACAACTGGTCGATTTCCACCGATACGGGCGAGAACCTCCTCGATCCCGGCAAGACCCCGATCTCCAACGCGCAGTTCCTGCTCTTCCTCACTGCCGTCATCAAGGCGGTGGACGAATACCAGGATCTCCTGCGCATCTCCGTCGCCAACGCGGGCAACGACCATCGCCTCGGCGCGAACGAGGCTCCGCCTGCCATCGTCTCCATGTATGTCGGCGACGATCTGGAGGCCGTCATCGAGTCCCTTGTCTCCGGCAAGAGCTGCGGCGACAGCCAGAAGAAGTATGTCTCCGTCGGCGCGTCCGTCCTGCCGCCGATTCCGCTCGACCACTCCGACCGCAACAGAACCTCGCCCTTTGCCTTCACCGGCAACAAGTTCGAGTTCCGTATGCCCGGCTCCTCGTTCAACATCGCGTGCACCAACATCATGCTCAACACGGCCGTGGCCGAGTCGCTGCGCGTCTTTGCAGACGAGCTTGAGGGCACGCCCGATCTCGAGGCCGCTCTCACCGCCCTGGTCCGCCGCGAGCTGGCGGCTCACCGCCGCATCATCTTCAACGGCAATGGCTACAGCAAGGAGTGGGAGGAGGAGGCTGCCCGCCGCGGCCTGCTGAACCTGCGCTCCACGCCGGACGCCCTGCCGCTCTACACGAGCGAGAAGAATGTCGCCCTCTTCACCCGCCACGGCGTCTACACGCTCGAGGAGATGAAGTCCCGCGAGGAGATCGGCCTCGAGGAGTACAACAAGACGATCCACATCGAGGCCGAGACGATGCTGCGCATGATTTCCCGCCAGATCCTGCCCGCCTGCCTCGACTATTCCGGCAAGCTCGCCTCCTCCGCCGCCGTCAAGGCCGGTCTCGGCATTGACGCCGCGACCGAGAAGGCGCTCGTGAGCGAGATCTCCGCCAAGGCCGCGCAGCTCGCCGCCGCGCAGTCTCTCTTGCAGCAGAAGGAGGACGGCGTGCCGGAGGACGTCCACGAGGCCGCCTCCTATTACCACGCGCAGGTCATCCCCGCCATGGAGGAGGCACGCGCCGCCGCCGACAGCCTCGAGCTTCTCGTCGGCAAGGAGAGCTGGCCCTTCCCGGTCTATGAGGACATCCTCTTCTACGTCTGATCCGCCGCCTGCTTCCTCCCGTTTTCCAAGGGTTTTCAAATTCTTCCTCACTCGTCTTTGACGAGAAAGAGCCCCTCCTTCCGCGCGAAGGAGGGGCTCTTTCCATGCCGAAAAGATTGCGGAGCTGTAACCCATCGTTCACAGTAAATTTACTGGTGTTGATGCAGTTAGGGTGATATAATTGTGCCAAGGAAAAATTTGTCGCTTTTTGGAGGTGGCTGAAATGAAAAGGAGAAGGAGGAGAACGCGTCATCTGCGCAATGTGGTGCTCTCGCTCTCGGCGGTGGGACTGTTCCTCATTTGTGTGTCGATTTTCTATCAGGGGCTGCTCGATCCCCTTGCCGCTTTTCAGCCTTCCGTTTCGGGCGGGGGAGAGGCGCCCTCCGCGGCGGAGGATACGTCGGCTTCGCTCTCTCCTGCTTCCCGGGAGGAGGCGCCCGCGCCCTCGGAGCCGCAGCCTGCCCCTTCGCAGCAGCCGCCGGCCGCTTCCGCCGAAACCGCTTCCGACGAGGCTGTCTCTTCCTCTGATGTGAAAAGCGAATCGGCTTTACAAAGTGAGGAGCCTTTACAGTCTGAGCCGCCTGTGTCCTCCCTGCCTGCCGTTTCCGCCCCGGAGGGGGATCCGTTTCCGGAGCTCTACGTCTCCAAGCCGGATTATGTGCCTCATGAGGCGGGAGACAAGGTGGTCTATCTCACCTTCGACGACGGCCCCTCCAATCTGACGATCCCCGTCCTCGACGTGCTCGACCGCTACGGCGTCAAGGCGACCTTCTTCGTTGTCGGCAAGACCTCTGAGGACGACAAGGAGGCGCTGCGGCAGACGGTGAAGCGCGGCCACACGCTGGCGGTGCACACGTACACGCACCGGTATGAGGAAATCTACGCCTCTCCCGAGGCCTATCTCAGCGATTTCTCACGCATGCGCAATCTGATTTACGACACGACGGGCGTGGAGCCCACCATCTACCGCTACGCGGGCGGCAGCGTCAACAGCTACAACAAGAAGACGGCCCGCTCCATCGTGGAGGAGATGAACCGCCGCGGCTATACCTACTACGACTGGAATGTCGACTCGGGCGACGCCCAGCGCGGCACCTCGGCGGAGGGCATTTATCAGAACGTGATCACCCAGACCTCAAAGCACGAGAAGGCCATCGTGCTCATGCACAACAGCTCCGCGAAGAAGGACACGCTTGACCAGCTGCCGCGCATCATCGAAAAGCTGCAGAGCATGGGCTACCGCTTCGCCGCCCTTGACCCCACCGTGGAACCGATCAATTTCCGCCTGCCGGACTGACGGCGGCAGAAAGCCATGATGAAAGCCGCCCCTTCGCGGGCGGCTTTTTCAGATCAATCGAAAAAAAGTGTGAGGTTTTCGCGTGCTTCACCGTCTAAAGGACGAAGGAAGACGTGGGGAGGAGGAATCGGAATGGACGATCCCGGTCAGGCAAGCTACCGCAGGTTTCTGGAGGGAGACGAAAGCGCCCTGTATGAGCTCGTGGAGAGGTACAACGACGGCCTTGTGCTGTATCTCTGCGGCTTCGTGAACAGCCTCTCGGTTGCCGATGAGCTCGCGGAGGACGCCTTTGTCAAGCTCTGCCTCAAACGGCCGCGCCACAGAGGGCTGTCGTCCTTCAAGACATGGCTGTACGCAATTGGCCGCAACCTTGCGATCGACTATCTGCGCCGCGCGGCGCGGGAGAAGCATGTCCCGCTGCACGAGGCGAGCCTTGCCGGCAGCGAGCTCCTCGAGAGCCGCTATTTGCGCGAGGAGCGCAAAATTCAGGTGCATCGGGCGATGGGGCGGCTCAAGCCGGAGTACCGGCAGACGCTCTGGCTTCTCTACTTTGAGGAGATGAGCGGGAAGGAAGCGGCGAAAATCATGAGAAGGAGCGTTCACGCTGTGGAAGCCCTCGCGTATCGGGCAAGACGCGCGCTTCGCGAGGAGCTTCACAGGGAGGGGATTACCGATGAAGACATATGAGGAAAAGACGCAGAGCGTGATCGATCGCCTCCGCACGGAACGGAGGAAAAGGAGCAGAAGGCGCAGGACTGCGGCAGCCTGCCTTTCCTGCCTCTGTATCGCCGCCGCGGCCGCGCTCTCTGCGCGGTATGACTCCGGCGTTCCCGCCGACACTCCCGGCGGCTCCGACGTCTCCGCATGGTCTGCGGCGGACTCGCAGTCCGGCGCGGAGACATACGCCGTGGTCACGGATTCCATTGTCCTCCCGGAGGGGGAGAGCGCCGTCATGGCGGATATGATTGGCTGCCTTGTCTATCAGGGAAAGGTGTATACGCAGGGGCAGGCCATAACGGGAGCAGAGCCGGGGGAAAACAGCAGCTTCCTCGGCGAGTATCTCGGCGAGGCGAAAGGGAGCCTTTCGGAGTGGTCGTCTCAGGAGGAGTGGACGACGGAATTTGCCTCCACCTATTCCGGCTCCGTCTATACGGTGAGTGGGTACGATCCGTCGTTCCGGCTCTGTATCCGGCAGGAAACCGCCGAAGGGGGAGAGATGCTGCAGCTTCTCGAAAACCTTGACGGGATCGGCCTGAATACGGGCGCGGATCTGTTCGGGAACCGGCTTCATCTGCGAGAGGGCACGACCTGCGTTTTGGGCCTTTCGCACCAGGACTGGAATGATGGCAGATATGACAGGCTGCGCGCGCTGGACGGGCTTTCCGCGGAACAGTGGAAGACGTTTCTCGACGCGCTCTTTGACGCTCCGTTTGTGAAGCTCTCCGGCGAGGAGCACCCGGGCTTTTATCAGGCGGAGACGCAGGGGCACCTCTTTCTCACCCAGACGGACGGAACGACCGTGGAGCTCCGGCTGTTTGAGGGCGGCTATGTGGGGTATCCGAAAATGAGCTGGATCTTCGCTCAGATGCCGGGCGAGACGTTTGACGCCGTCTTTGCCGCCTGCCAATAAACCCCGATGCACACAAAAAAGGGACGTTCCCTCGCGGGAACATCCCTTTTTAATGCGGATGGCTTTATTCCTCGCTGGCCGCGCTGCCGGTGAACTCCCGCGAGAGAATCTCGCTACCGTCTGCGTTCACGTAGCGCAGGACGATGGAGGGGTTCTCCACGTCGATCTGCTCGCGCATCTGCTGGATGACGGTGTTGAAGGAGGAGGCCTGCGCGTCAAACTCCATCTCGAGCGCCGGGATGGTCGTTGCGGCGTCCACCTGGGTGGAGACGGCGTAGGTGAAGACAAGTTTGTCCCCCTGGGCCTCGGCGGTGATGGTCAGCCCGTCCGCCTGATACTGCTCAGAGGCCTTCTGCACCTGCTGCTGCACGCTCTCGGAGCCGACGAACTCCTCGACGGAAGCGTAAGGCTTTTTCTCAGCCTCCGTCCCGCAGGCCGCGCAGCCCAGGGCGACGCAGGCGGCGAGAAAAATTCCAAGTATCCTTTTCATAACATCCTCCTTCTCTTTCCCGGATGAAGGTTCCCTTCTACCTGTACTGTATCCTGTTTTGGCCGGGATGTCAAGGCCCGGGAAACGTGTTTTCCGATAATTTGAAAATGTGACGAAAATGCTCCCCTTCACCCCACACCGCCGGCGCAAAGCAGGGGGCGCGCACCCCTTCCTCCGCCAGAGAGAAGAGGCTTCCCGCAGGGCGGCGGGAGGACGGGGGACGGCGTGAGAGGGACGCGGTCAAATCCGGCGCGCAAGCGCCGCGAGGAGGGTCTGCATGGCGGCGGACTGGGCGGCCGTTGCCTCCCTGTCGTTGTAGCGCACCTCCTCGTAGGCGGCGACGGCGAGCTCCGATTCCGGCCCCAGGGAAGCGGAGGAGGCCAGGGCGAGCAGCTCGGCCGGGGTATCGCTCGGCCGCACCTTCACGCCGGTGAGGGCAAGCCCGCGGGCCAGCAGCGCATAGCCTGCCCGCAGCTTGCCGGAGCCCTCCGGCAGGCGGCGCAGGGCGCGCAGATCGCGCTTCCACACGCGCGCGGCAGAGGGCGTGAAGAGGCGGAAGCCCTGCCGCTCGCGGGAGAGCTCCTCCACCGTGTCGAAGTAGCCGGGCTCCTCCTCGCCGGAGGCCTCGCGCCGCCGCACGGCCACCAGGCCGCGCAGCTTCTCCCAGAGCGCGGCAATCGTCCGGCGGATGGCGGCGAGAATCTCGCGCCGCTTCCACACGGCGAGGGCGACAAGGAGCAGGAACAGGACGACGATCACCCAGTCGGAGTTGGCGCCCGATTCCTCGCCCTCCATTGGGAACATCTCCTGCGGCTCCATCACGGCCTCCTCGCCGCTGCTCTCCTCAAAGGTGAACAGGCTCATCAGCCAGCCGATCCCTCTGAGCAGCAGGATGACCGCCTGCCGCAGAACCTCCCCGATGAGGAGAAGCGCGGAGCCGATGGGACGGTAGAACAGGAGCCCGCACAGGATCACCAGCAGAATGAGGAGCACGAGGGCAAGGTTGTAGCGGCGGATGCGGCTTGGCAGCTGATCCATGCGGTGGCCGCGCCGCTGCATGAGGAAATCGATCTGCGCCTGGTTGCACGCGAGCTCGTGGATGGCGAGAACGGCAAAGAGCATCAGCGCCAGCGGCAGATAGCTCCCCTCGAACCCAAAGGAAAAATCGAGCACGAAGAGGACGGTGCCGCCGAGCAGATAGCTTGCCAGAGCCGTGACAAAGAAGAAGCGGGAGGCCGCGGCGTCGTAGGGCAGGATGACGAGGCGGTCGCCGATGACGAAGGCGGCCAGGCAGGCCGCGGCCACGGGGACGCCGGGGAGCAGGCCCGCTCCGAAGAGGAAAAAGGAGCCTGCCGCAAGCAGGAGCCCGCACACAGCCAGCGCCGGGCCTGTCAGCCTGCGCGCCCGCCGCTCGAGCAGAACGCGCAGCCCCGCTCCGCAGACGCCGCAGAGAACGGCCGTTCCCTGGGCGAGCAGCGAGAGCGGCGTATTGGCGGCGCCCGTCAGAAACCAGGCCAGATAGCACAGCGGATAGACCAGCAGAAAGCCGCCGAGGAGGCCCAGCAGCTTCAAAACACGCAGCAGCCGGGAGCCCTTTTTTTGCTTCATGTGGCCTCGCCTCCCTTCCCGGAGGCAGCCGCGCTCACGAGGTACACGTCGAACTCTCCCGCCTCGGGCGGCACGGCGTCCGGGTCGAGCACATAGAGCCGCACGGGGACGCCCGCGTCCATCTTGTCTCTGGCGAAATCAAGGATCGCGTCGTCAAGGTAGCACGACACGAGGATGATGTCGGTGGCGCTAAGGGTGTCGTAGAGCGCGTTGAGGTAGAAGGGGAAATGCTCGCCGCTCTCCACGGGCAGGCGGGCCAAAAGCTCCAGAAGGTCGTGCAGGCAGCTCTCGCCCCAGGCCTCCTCGGTGGCGGTGGGCTGCGGCGTGTTGGCCAGAAAGCGCAGGGGGATGTTCTCCCCGGCCGTCTGCGCGAAGAGGGCGGCGCAGGTGCGGATCGCGTTCTCGAGGAACTCGGTGCGCACCGCGCCGGAGTTGGCGAACTCGCGCGTCTGCATGTTGAGGATAATGGCGCGGTTCTGCGAGGACGATGAGTCGTTCTGATAGACCATGATCCGGCCCTCCCGCGCGGTGGCGGGCCAGTGGATGTGGTTCATGGGGTCTCCCGTCTGATATTCGCGCACTCCGGCGATGAAGAAGGGATCCGGCAGCAGGCTTCGGCGCACGCAGACCTCGCCCATATTGCGGCTCACGGAGATGAAGTCCTCGTCGAGGTCGAGCGCTCTGGGAAAGACAATCACCTGGCTGTCGGCGGGCGCGGTGGAGGAGAAGGAGGAGCCGCCGATCAGATCGGAGGCGACCAGCACCGTTTTCTCCACAGAGAAGACGCCGCGCTTGAGGCAGCGCCCCTCCCACGTGCGCGTCACGCGCTGGAAGCTGCGCACAAGGAAGAAGCTGGAGATGAAGCGCGTGTTGTCCGTGACGACGGACTGCAGCTGCGAAAACTCCAGCCACTTCGAGGTGGTGATCTCCGATTTGAGCCACGGCAGCGGCAGCAGCTTGCGGTTGGAGACGACCTCCAGAAGGCAGAGCCGGTCCCCCTCGGTGGCCTCGTTCCGGTCAAAGGAGCAGGTGTAGTCGAGCTTGTGAAAGGCGAATCTGCGGTAGAGGGTGCCCTGCAGATAGACGGCTGCGACGAGGAGCAGCAGTAAGACAATCAGCTCCATCGCGATTCCTCAGCGCAGCGCGTCTTCCGTCGGCGCGGGGACGCGGGCCAGAATCTGGCCGAGAATCTCCGCGGCCGCCGCCTTTGCCTGCGCGCCGCGGGCCGAGCGGCAGAGCACGCGATGGCACAGCACGTCCACGCACACCGCCTTCACGTCGTCCGGCAGGACATAGGCGCGTCCCTCGAGGGCGGCGTTGGCCTGCGCGGCGTGCAGCAGCGCCAGAGAGGCGCGCGGGCTCGCGCCGTAGCGCAGGCCGGAGTCGCTGCGGGTCGCGTCGGCGATGGAGACGATATAGCCGCACACGGCATCCCCGGCGTAGACCTGGCGGCAGAGCGCCTGCGCCTGCACGACCTCATCGGCCTGCGCGACCGCCGTCAGGCTGTCCAGCGGGTTCCCGGCGGAAAGGCCGAGGAGCATCCGCTTTTCATCCCGCTCCGCGGGGTAGCCCATCGAGAGGCGCATGAGAAAGCGGTCGAGCTGCGCCTCGGGCAGGGGAAAGGTTCCCTGAATCTCGATCGGGTTCTGCGTGGCCATGACGAGAAACGGCGCTTCCAGCCGGTGCGTCACGCCGTCCACGCTCACCTGGCGCTCCTCCATGCACTCGAGCAGGCTGGCCTGGGTGCGCGGGGTGGCGCGGTTGATCTCGTCGGCAAGCAGGATGTTGGTGAAGACGGCGCCGGGCTTAAACTCAAAGCGCTGCTCCTTCTGGTTGTAAAAGCTCACGCCGGTGAGGTCGGAGGGCAAAAGATCCGGCGTGAACTGCACGCGCCCGAACGAGCAGCCAACGGAGCGTGCGAGCGCCTTGGCCAGCGTCGTCTTGCCCGTGCCGGGGATATCCTCGAGCAGGATGTGGCCGTTTGCCAGCAGGCAGAGCACGGCCTTGCGGATCACGTCGCTTTTGCCCATGATGACGGTTTCAATATTCTGCATCAGCTTTTCGCCCAGCGCGCGCACCGGCGCGACGTCGGGCCTGTCTCCCTGTTGCATCTGTGGTATTCCTCCCATGCTGTTTCGTTGAAGCTTTTTTCATTTTACCACATCAAAGCGTCGGAAGAAACAAAGAATTTGAAAATATTGCTTCGTTTTTGAGGAAACCGCCCTCCCCGCCTCCTTCCTTTCGGCTGAAGAAGGCAAAAAAACTGCCCGCCGCTTCCCATGGAAAACGGCAGGCAGTTTGAAAATCGGTTCAGCTTCGGCTCAGGCGCGGCCGGACGCGGAGCAGTCCTGCGGCGAGAGAGAGGCGCGCCCCCAGGCGAAGCGCGTGGTAGATGTGGAACAGCTCGGCTACGGCGCAGATTTTATCGGCCAGGCTGACGACGACGGTTTCCCGGTAGCGCGGCAGCCGGCGCAGCGTGAGCGGCCACATGTGCTTCTCAATGATATCCTTTTCCAGCGCGCTGAGCTCGCACAGATGGCAGGCGTTGCGCAGGGCCGCCTCCGGGTGCGTGAAGGCGTGCAGGCCGGCGTGCGTCGCGCGCTCGCGCCAGTCGTAGAGAAAGAGGTCGTGCAGCAGTCCGCCGCGCGCGGCCGCCTCCCAGTCGAGGCGCAGCAGACGGCAGATGCGGAAGCTCAGGTAAGAGACAAAGATGCAGTGAAACAGGCAGCTGATGTCCTCCACATGCTGCGGCAGCGCGTCCATCGCCAGCACCTCCGGGGTGTCAATCAGATCGGCGATGCAGGCGTAGAATTCCTCGGTTCTCTTCAATGCGTCCATGGCATGGCTCCTCTCCCTGAAATCATTCCGGCGGCCCGGGCGGCAAAAGGAAACTCTTTCTGATTTGCCGCACCTTCCACTATAGCATATCACTGTGAATAAACTGTGAACAGAGAGGAGGGGGGAGGCTGCCAATTGCTTCCGCGCCCCGCGCTTACTCCGTGAGCCAGTAGGAGGCGCTGTAGGGCGGCAGCTCGCTTCCGCCGCCGAAGTCGTGGGCCTTCCCGGTGATGAGATCGACTGCGCGGCCGGCGTTGGCGTTGAAGTGCGCGACATAGGGCTCCTTGTCCGCATTGATGGCCACGAGGACGCGCTCGCCGTCATAGGCGCGCTCGAAGATGAGCTGCTTGTTCGTCATTACGAGAATGGTGAAATCGCCGTAGCACAGCGCCTTGCTGCCGGTGCGCGCGCCTGCCAGGGCGCCGATCCACTCGGTCAGCTCGTTCTCCACCGGCGCGTCGAAGCAGGGGCGCAGCGCGTCGTCGCCCTGCTCCTTTCGGCCCTCCGCGCCCCACTCGCTGCCGTAGTAGACGCAGGGGATGCCGGGCATGCCGAAGACCATGGCGTAGAGCAGCGGCAGGTGCTCCTTTTGCGTGAGGATCGACGCGGCGCGGGTGACGTCGTGGTTGTCGGCGAAGCTGAGCAGATGCCTGCCGCGGTAGAGGCACCACGGCTCCTTGCCGAACTGGCGCTGCAGCGAGTGCCCGATCTCGAAGAGGTTCATCGAGTTGAGGCTCGAATACAGGCCCTTGCGGCACTCGTAGTTGGTGACGCTGTGGCACATCGTGTCGCCCATAATCTGGTTGTAGTCGCCGCCGATCATCTCGCCCACGAGGAAAAATTCCGGCTTGAGCGTGTCGCAGAACGAGCGCAGGCGGGAGAGAAAGCCGCGGTCGACGCAGTAGGCCACGTCCAGGCGCAGGCCGTCGATGCCGAACTCGCGCACCCAGCCCTCGATGCAGGAGAAGAGGTGCCGCACCACGTCCTCGTTGTGCAGGTTCAGCTTGACAAGCTCATAGTGGCCCTCCCAGCCCTCGTACCAGAGGCCGTCGTTGTAGCCGTTGTTGCCGCCGAAGTTGATGTGGAACCAGTCGCGGTAGGGGGAGCTCTCCCTGTTTCTGAGCACATCCTGGAAGGCCCAGAAGCCGCGGCCCACGTGGTTGAACACGCCGTCCAGGACGACGCGGATCCCGTTTTCGTGCAGCTTGGCGCACAGGGCCGCGAAGCTCTCGTTCGAGCCGAGGCGGCGGTCGATGAGGCGGTAGTCGCGCGTATCGTAGCCGTGGCGATCGCTGTCGAAGACGGGGCAGAAATATACGGCGTTGATCCCGAGGCTCAGCAGATGGGGAATCCACTCCTCGAAGCGGGAGAGGCCGGGCTCCGCGGGCGCGGAGCAGCCGTCGTTCTCTGCGGGAGCGCCGCAGAAGCCGAGCGGATAAACCTGATAGAAGTTGCTGTTAAATGCCCACATGGTATGTTCCTCCTTGGTGTTGTGAGATAATGGGTTCTATGGAAAATCGCCTTCCCGGACGGGCTGCCCGGGAAGCGTGGGGCCAAAGGAAGGCGCTGCCGCAAGCGGCGCGGGGGCGTTCTTATGCGCAGAGACGGCGCGCCAGGGCGAGCAGGGCGTCCCGCTCGTTGGGGCATCTGCCGTCGATGACCTCGTCGAGCAGGCGCCGCAGCAGCCTGCCGAGCTCCGGGCCCTGCGCGAGAGAGGCGAGATCGGTTCCGTTCACCGCAAGCTGGCCGAGCGACCAGCACTGGCCCTCGCGGAGGATGTGTTCCAGGTCTTGTTCCGCCTGATCGAGAATGGGGAGACGGCGAAACGCGGGAGCCGCGTGCGCGAGCGTGTCGGCGCGGTTGAGCTCGAGGAGCCTGCGGTAGAGCTGCGGGCCGAGCCGGCTGAGCCACCGGCGCACGTTCGCCTCCCCGCAGACGACGGAGACGTCGTGGAAGCGCACGAGAGCCGTCACGTGCTCCGTCATCTGCCTGCTCAGGCGCATCCGGGTGCAGATGCGCTCCGCGATGACCGCTCCCGCCTCCTGGTGGCCGCGAAAGTGGCCGCGCCCTGTGCGGTCGATGCTCCTGCACGGCGGCTTGCCGATGTCGTGCAGGAGCACGGCCAGGCGCAGCTCAGGGTCGGCGTCCGTCTGCTCCAGGGCGTGCAGCGTGTGCTCCCAGACGTCGTACTGGTGGTAGGGGCTGCGCTGGTCGAGACCGGCCATGGGGGCAAGCTCCGGCAGAAACACCTCGAAGACGGGCCGGTAGGCGCGCAGCACGGGCACGGCGTCCTTCCCGCAGAGCAGGCGCATGAACTCAGACGCGATTCGCTCCGCCGCCACGCCGGAGAGCATTTTGCGGCACTGCAGCACGGCGGCCCCCGTCGCCTCCTCCAGAGAGAACGAGAGCACCGAGGAAAAGCGCAGCGCGCGCAGGATGCGCAGGCTGTCCTCCTCAAAGCGGCGCTGCGGCGTGCCCACGCAGCGGATTCTGCGCTGCGCGAGATCGCGCTCGCCGCCGAAAAAGTCGACGAGCGCGCCGTCCCAGGCCAGAGCGTTCACGGTGAAATCGCGGCGCGCCAGATCCTGGCGCAGGCTGCGCGAAAAGTGTACGGAATCCGGGTGCCGGTGATCGCTGTAGGTCCCGTCCACCCGGAAGGTGGTGATCTCCAGCGGGAGGCCGGGAAAGAACACCGTGATGGTGCCGTGCTTTTCCCCCTGGCGGGAGAGCGGAAACGCGGCGAAGAGGGAGGCCGTCTCCTCCGGCAGGGCGGAGGTGGTCACATCCCAGTCGTGCGGGGGAATGCCCAGCAGACTGTCACGCACGCAGCCGCCCACAAGGTATGCCTCGAACCCGGCCCCGTGAAGCGTGTCGAGCGCCTGACGGACCCGCTCCGGCATCTGCAGCTGCATGCGATTCCCTCCGTTTCTCTGAGCTCCGCGCGCCGCGCGGGCGGGCTGTCCGGCGTATGCTTCACGTTCCCGCTTCCCCATGGCGCTGTGGATAAACTTGCCATAATGCAAGAAAAAGACGGGGGAGGGGAGGCGGAGAACGGGAAAATTCACCAACAAAACCACTCTCAGTATATCGGATTGAACAGGGAAGTGCAAGAATTTCTTTTTGCCGGGCGGCGAATTCACGTCTCCGCGTCCGGTCTCCGCCCCGCGCGTCAGGCCTGAGAGGCTTAGAGCTCCCGCTTGATTTTCTCGAGCGCTCCCTTTTCCAGGCGCGACACCTGCGCCTGGCTGATATGGATTTCCGAGGCGACCTCCATCTGCGTTTTTCCCTGAAAGAAGCGCATGGTGAGGATGCGCTTTTCGCGGTCGTTGAGCTCGCTGATCGCCTGCCGCAGGGCAATCTCCTCGATCCAGTCGCTGTCCCCGCCGCGGCTGTCGCCGACCTGGTCCATAACATAGATGGTGTCGCCGCCGTCGTTGAAGACTGGCTCGTAGAGCGAGACGGGGTCGACGATCGACTCGAGGGCGAGCACCACGTCCTCCCGCGGCAGGCTGAGCTCCTTTGCGATCTGCTCCACCGTGGGCTCGCGGCTGTTTTGCGCCTGCAGCTTTTCCTTGACCTGCATCGCCTTGTACGCCGTGTCGCGCAGCGAACGGCTCACGCGGATGCTGTTGTTGTCCCGCAGGTAGCGCCGGATCTCCCCGATAATCATGGGCACGCCGTAGGTGGAGAATTTCACGTCAAGCTCGGGATTGAAATTGTCGATGGCCTTCATCAGGCCGATGCAGCCCACCTGAAACAGGTCGTCGAGGTTCTCGCCGCGGTTGGTGAAGCGTTGGATCACGCTCAGCACCAGCTTGAGGTTGCCGTTGACCATCTCCTCGCGCGCCTGCTCGCGCTCCGTGGGCGTGCCGCTGCGGATTTTGAGCAGCAGAGCTCGCTTTTCCGCCTCTGTCAGAACCTTGAGCCTGGAGGTATTGACCCCGCAGATTTCCACTTTGTTATACATGGCCTCTTCCTCCTTCGGTTTCAGTATTGCCGCTTTTGCGCGGGCGCATACGGCCGCGCGAAAAAATCGGCATGCCGTCTGCGCGCCTGTGCGCGTGAGACGGTTTTTGCGGACGCGCGGCGCAGAATAGGCCCGCGCCCTTTCACATACAATAAGAAAAGGAAACGCGCCGGGTCTGCATGGCCGGGCGGGGAAGGGAGGAGGCAGCATTGATCTGCAGAATGGGGCAGCTGCGCCGCAAGGAGGTTATCAGCGTGAAGGACGGCACGCGCGTCGGGTCTGTCTGCGACGCGGAGCTGGACATGGAGAACGCCAGGCTGACGTCCATCGTCGTCTATGGGCGCCTGCGGCTGTTCGGCCTGCTGGGCCGGGAGGAGGATATCGTGATTCGCTGGCCCGATATCCAGGTGATCGGGGAGGACACGATTCTCGTCAATTATCAGGAGCGCGTGCGCGTGCGCCGCAGGCGGAGCCTGCTTTCCCTGATTTTCGGGGAGGAGTGAGGCCCGTTCTTGTCACCTATGACGGGAAAGGCGCGCCGCGGCACAAAAAAATCGGGAAGATTTTTTCTTGCAATCGCAAAACGGGTATGCTATAATAATTCGCGCAAAACACACGCCGTCCCCGGCGAACCGGTGCCCGCAAGGGTTTTGCGCCGACGTAAGGGAACGGCGGAGGAAAAAACCAAGGAGGAATATCAAATGGCAGTAGTATCTATGAAGCAGCTTCTGGAAGCCGGCGTCCATTTCGGCCACCAGACCAGAAGATGGAACCCGAAGATGGCGGAGTACATCTTCACCGAGCGCAACGGCATCTACATCATCGACCTGCAGAAGACGGTCCGCAAGCTGGAGGACGCCTATAACTTTGTCCGTCAGCTCTCCATGGACGGCAAGAGCGTGCTCTTCGTCGGCACCAAGAAGCAGGCCCAGGATTCCGTCCGCGACGAGGCCCAGCGCGCCGGCGCTTACTATGTGAACGCCCGCTGGCTCGGCGGTATGCTCACCAACTTCCGCACCATTCGCCGCCGCATCGACCGTCTGAACCAGCTCAAGGCCATGGAGTCCGACGGCACGTTCGACATGCTCCCGAAGAAGGAAGTCGTCAAGCTCAACCTCGAGATCGAGAAGCTCGAGAAGTTCCTGGGCGGCATCAAGGATATGAAGCAGCTCCCCGGCGCTCTCTTCATCGTCGATCCCCGCAAGGAGCGCATCGCCGTTGCCGAGGCCAAGAAGCTCGGCATCCCGATCGTCGCCATCGTCGACACCAACTGCGATCCCGATGAGATCGACTACGTGATTCCGGGCAACGACGACGCCATCCGCGCCGTCAAGCTCATCTCCGGCACCATTGCCAGCGCGATTGTCGAGGGCAAGGAGGGCCAGATGGGCGCCGCCGAGGCGGAGGCCAAGGAGAACGAGACCGACGAGGCTGCCGCTGAATAAGCGCAGAACCCCAACGGAGTACGGCACGGCACGCCAGCATTCCTGGCGTGCTGTGCGCGGTTATAGACTGATAAATTGGAGGAATTAACATGGCATTTACTGCAAAGGACGTAGCGGCTCTCCGCGAGAAGACCGGCTGCGGCATGATGGACTGCAAGAAGGCTCTCACCGCTTCCAACGGCGACATGGACGCCGCGATTGATTTCCTGCGCGAGAAGGGTCTCGCCGCCGCCACGAAGAAGGCCGGCCGCATCGCCGCCGAGGGCATGGCGTATTCCTATGTCGACGGCAGCGTCGGCGTCGCCGTCGAGGTCAACGCTGAGACCGACTTCGTCGCCAAGAACGCTGATTTCCAGGCCTTCGTGAAGACGGTTGCCGAGACGGTCGCCGCCGTGAACCCGGCCGATATGGACGCTCTCCTCGCCGCCGAGGCTGTCGGCGCCGGCATGAGCGTTGAGGATCTCCGCAAGGAGAAGGTTCTCACCATCGGCGAGAACATCAAGATCCGCCGCTTCCAGCGCTATGAGGGCGTTGTCACCGCCTATATCCACATGGGCGGCAAGATCGCCGTTCTTGTGAAGTTCGACACCACCGCGGAGATCGCCGCGAAGGACGAGTTCCAGGACTACGCGAAGAACATCGCCATGCAGATCGCCGCCATCAACCCGCTGTACCTCAACAGCAGCGTTGTCCCGGCCGACGTCATCGAGCACGAGCGCAAGATTGCCGCCGAGCAGGCCGCCAGCACCGGCAAGCCGGAGAAGGTCATCGAGAAGATGGTCGAGGGCAAGATCAAGAAGTACTTCAAGGAAGTCTGCCTCGTGGAGCAGGAGTACGTGAAGGACAACAAGATGTCCATTCAGCAGTACACCGATTCCGTCGCCAAGGAGCTCGGCGGCTCCATCGCCATCGTCGGCTATGTCCGCTTTGAGAAGGGCGAGGGCCTGGAGAAGCGCGAGGACAACTTCGCCGACGAAGTGGCCAGCATGATTAAGTAAGAACGGGAAGGCGGTTTCGTTTTCCCTGCCAGACGGGGCGGGCCGGAAGGTTTTCCGGTTCGCCCCGTTTTTTCCTGTTGACAAGCTTGACGGATTGTGGTATGCTATTTAAGCCGCTTATTACGGGCTCCTGAAAGTGAGCAGATGCTCCGCCCGGGGATAGCGAGTTTATTGTAAAGGCAGGATTTGCCATGTTTGCAGTTATTGAAACCGGCGGCAAGCAGTACAAGGTGCAGTACGGCGACGTGCTCTACGTTGAGAAGCTTGCGGCTGAGGAAGACTCTGTCGTCGAGTTCAAGGTGATTGCCCTGAACGATGAGAACGGCCTGAAGGTCGGCGCTCCCTATGTCGAGGGCGCTTCTGTCAAGGGCAAGGTGCTCAAGAACGGCAAGGCGAAGAAGATCACGGTGTTTACTTACAAGCCGAAGAAGAACGAGCAGCGCAAGATGGGCCACAGACAGCCCTACACGAAGGTCCAGATCGAGGCCATCAACGGCTGATTGCCGGGCGATGATTCAGGCGGACTTTTACGTGAATGCCTCCGGTGAGCTGACAGGCTTCCGGCTGGCCGGTCATTCCGGCGCGGCGGAGGCGGGGAGCGACATCGTGTGCGCGGCGGTTTCCTCCGCGGCGTACATGGCGGCGAATACCGTGTCGGACGTTATCCGGGCGCAGGCGCGCATCACGGCCGACGAGGGCTATCTGAGCGTGCGGGTGGCGGACAGGGATCTGCGGGCCTGCCGCGTCGTCCTCGAAGGCTTCAAGCTCCATCTGTTGGGGCTGGAGGAACAGTATCCAGAGAATATTCAAGTGAGTTATTTGGAGGTGTAAGAAAATGCTGAAGATCAATATTCAGTTGTTCGCTCATAAAAAAGGTATGGGCTCCACCAAGAACGGCCGCGATTCCGAGTCCAAGCGCCTCGGCGTCAAGCGCGCCGACGGTCAGTTCGTGCTGGCCGGCAACATCCTGGTGAAGCAGCGCGGCACGCACATTCATCCCGGTGTGAACGTGGGCAGAGGCTCCGACGATTCCCTGTTCGCCCTCGTGGACGGCAAGGTCAAGTTCGAGCGCTACGGCCGCGATCGCAAGAGAGTCAGCGTGTACGCTGAGCAGTAAGAGGCTGACACACGAAAACCCGGGCAAGCGGATTTGCCCGGGTTTTTTTGACTTTATCCCCGCGTCCTGCGCGGGCAGAGTACCCCGAAAGGATGGGATGCCATGTTTATCGACAGCGCGAAAATCAAGGTGAAGGCGGGAGACGGCGGCAACGGGGCCGTCTCCTTCCGGCGCGAGAAATACGTCGCGGCCGGCGGCCCGGACGGCGGCGACGGCGGGCGCGGCGGCAACATCGTCTTTCAGGTGGACGACAACCTCTCCACGCTGATTGATTTCCGCTACAAGCGCAAATACGCCGCCGCACGCGGAGGCGACGGCCGCGGCAGCCGCTGCAGCGGCAAGAGCGCGGAGGACCTCGTGATCCGCGTGCCGCGCGGCACGGTGCTGCGAGACGCCCAGACGGGCCGTCTGGTGGCCGATCTCTCCGGCGACGAGCCGCAGATCGTGGCCCGAGGCGGGCGCGGCGGCTGGGGAAACAGCCACTTCGCCACCCCCACGCGCCAGGTGCCGAACTTCGCAAAGCCCGGCACGCCCGGCGAGGAGCTGGAGCTCTTCCTCGAGCTCAAGCTTCTGGCGGACGTGGGCCTTGTCGGCTTCCCGAACGTGGGCAAGTCGACCCTGATCTCGGTTGTCAGCGAGGCCAAGCCCAACATCGCCAACTATCATTTCACCACGCTCACGCCCGTTCTGGGCGTGGTACGCCTCGGCGAGGGGAGAAGCTTCGTCATGGCGGACATCCCCGGCCTCATCGAGGGGGCCAGTGGCGGCGCGGGCCTCGGCCATCAGTTCCTGCGCCACGTGGAGCGCTGCCGCCTGCTGGTGCATGTGGTGGACGTCTCCGGCAGCGAGGGGCGCGATCCGAAGGAGGATTTCCGCATCATCAACGAGGAGCTCGCAAAGTTCGACCCCGAGCTCGCGAAGCGCCCGATGCTTGTGGCGGGCAACAAGTGCGATCTCACGGACGATGAGACGGTGGAGGAGTTCCGCCGCTTCGTGGAAGGCCAGGGCTATGAGTTTTTCCCCATCATGGCGGCCATCGCCTACGAGGTCAACCCGCTGCTCAACCGCATTTCCGAGCTGCTCTCGAAGCTGCCGCCGATTCTGCGCTTTGAGCCGGAGCCTGTCGTGCTTCCCGCCGAGGACAGCTTCTCTGACCGCTCGGTGCGCGTGACGGAGCACGACGGCGTCTATGTCGTGGAGGGCGACTGGCTGCCGCAGCTCATTCGCTCGGTCAATTTCGACGACTACGAGTCGCTGCAGTTCTTCCAGCGCGTGCTGATCTCCTCCGGCGTCATCGACGCCCTGCGCCAGGCCGGCGTCCAGGAGGGCGACACGGTGAGCATGTACGATCTGGAATTCGATTTTGTGGAATAAAGGGGCGGAAAAAATGGAACGCTTTCTACAGCAGCCGTGCGACCCGAGGCAGCTCAGCCCGCTGACGCTGGCCTTCATGGGGGACGCCGTGTTCGAGGTCTTTGTGCGCGAGGAGCTCGTCTGCCGCGGCAACTGCCCGGTGAACAAGCTGCACAGGCGCGCCGTCGAGCAGGTGTGCTGTCAGTCCCAGGCCGCCGCGGCCCAGCGCCTGCTGCCGCTTCTCTCGCAGGAGGAGCAGGACGTCTACCGCCGCGGCCGCAACGCCCATGTCAACCATGTGCCGAAAAACGCCGACCCGGCAGATTACCACGCCGCCACGGCGCTCGAGGCGCTCTTCGGCTACGTTTACCTGCAGGGGAATCTCGATCGCCTGCGCCTGTTTTTCACCGTGATTCGCGGGGAGGAGTCTGCCTTCCCCGCCTGAGGAGGGATGACTTTGAAAACCGTGAGAAGCGCTCCGGTGAGAGTGCTCGGGGATCTCGTCAGCTTCGCGGCGGGCGGCCTCATTTTCGCCTGCTCCGTCAAGCTGTTCGCCGCGCCGAACCATTTCGCGCCCGGCGGCCTGACGGGCCTCTCCACCGTCATCAACTATCTGAGCGGCTTTCCCATCGGCCTGATGGCCTTTCTGCTCAACCTGCCGATCTTCGTCTGGGCGATTCTGGAGATTGGCTACAAGCTGGTGGGGAAGACGATTCTGGCAACCCTTCTCTCCTCCGTGGCGATTGACGTGCTGGGCCTCTTCGTGCCCGTACCCCTGGCGCCCTACACGAACGAGCCGCTGCTGGCCGCCGTCTGCGGCGGCGCGCTGGAGGGCATCGGCCTCTCGCTGGTGTTCCTGCGCGGCGCGACGACGGGAGGCAGCGATCTGGTGGCCCGCCTGCTGGGCCGGCGCTTCCGCCACCTCTCCATGGGGAGATTGATGCTGGCGGTCGACGGCGTCATCATCGTCTTCTCCGCGATTGTCTATCAGAGCCTCGAGAGCGGCCTGCACGCCGCCATCGCCACCTTCGTCTCCACCCGCGTGATCGACGCCGTCCTCTACGGCACGGACGTCGGCACCGGCAAGCTGCTCTATGTCATTTCGGAAAAGAGCGAGGAGATCGCGGGGCGCATCCTCACGGAGATCGACCGCGGCGTCACGAAGCTCAGCGCCAGAGGGGGCTACAGCGGCCGCGAGGGCGAGGTGCTGCTGTGCGCCCTGCGCCGCGACGAGGTTCACCGCGTGATTGATATTGTCCACGAGTGCGACGGGAACGCCTTCCTCATCGTGGGCGAGGCCGGCTCCATCACCGGAGAGGGCTTCCGAAGCATGAAAAAGGACGACAGCACGCTGCAGGAGCTCCTCGGCGAGCTGCGCGCGAAACGGCAGGCAAAAAGGCGCGCAAAAAAGAGCGGCAGGCGTCCGCGCTGACAGACAGAAAAACCGGGTGAAAAGCGTCAGCGCTTTTCACCCGGTTTTGCCGTCCCCTCAGGGGTGGCGGCGTTCTCAGTCGCAGTTCGTGCCGGAGCCGTGCGTGCAGGAATTGGAGTACGAATTCCCGCCGGTCTTGCTGGAGGGATCCTTGCGGTTGGTGGATTCCTGCTGCTTGCCGGTGGAATTCCTGGCGTTGGAGCCCTTCTTGTTCATTGCCTTGTTGTCCATTTGTCTGTCTCCTTTTCGCCTTCTGTAAAATTCTGCGCTCCGTATTCGGAGCACGCCGTTAGTATGGGAGGCCGGCGCGCCGTTTATACGGCCTCCCGCGCGTCGGCGGGAAAAAATTTCGCGCCGCGCCCCGCCGCGGCAGCCGTTGCCAACCCTTCCGCTCCTGTGCTACAATACTTCCCGGAGGCCGCGCGACGCCCGGCCGCCCGATCGACGGGGGAAGCTTCCCCACAAGGAGGAAATCCATGAATCTGCCGCAAGCCTTCCTGCAGCGCATGCAGGCCCTGCTCGGGGAGGAATTCCCCGCCTTTCTCGCGTGTTATGACAGCCCGCACCTGCGCGGGATTCGCCTCAACCCGCTCAAATGCACCGAGGAGAAGCTGCGGGAAGCCTTTCCCTTTCCGCTGGAGCCCACGCCCTTTTCGCCGCTCTCGTTCTACTACCCCGCCCAGGGTGAAAAGCCGGGCGCATTGCCGCTGCACCACGCCGGCGCCTTTTATTCGCAGGAGCCCTCCGCGGCCTCTGCCGTGACGGCCCTCGCGCCGCGCCCCGGCGAGCGCGTTCTCGACCTGTGCGCTGCGCCCGGCGGCAAGTCGACGCAGATCGCCGCTCTGCTCGGCGGGGAGGGACTGCTCTGGAGCAACGAGGTGGTCAGAAGCAGGGCGAACGTCCTGCTCTCGAACCTCGAGCGCATGGGTGTCAGGAACGCCGTCGTCTCCTCCTGCCGCCCGGATGTGCTCTGCTCCGCCCTCGGGGGCTTCTTCGACCGCGTTCTCGTCGACGCGCCCTGCTCGGGCGAGGGCATGTTCCGCCGCGATGGGCAGGCCGTGGCCGAGTGGAGCGAGGAGCATGTCCGCTCCTGCGCCGTGCGCCAGGGCGCCATCCTCGACAGCGCCGTGCAGGCCCTGCGCCCCGGCGGCACGCTCGTCTATTCCACCTGCACCTTTTCGCCGGAGGAGAACGAGGAGACGGTCTCCGCCTTCCTCTCCCGCCACCCCGATTTCACCCTCGGGGAGACGGGCCTCGCGGGAGGGCGTCCCGGCTTCTTCGGCCTTGGCGAGACCAGGCGCATTTTCCCCATGGACGGGGGAGAGGGGCATTTCGTCGCCCTGCTCCGGCGGCAGGGGGAGGCTCCCGCAGCCGCGGGGGAGGAGCCGGCGCCCGCCTCCGCCTCCACGCGCGCGGCGGCCCGGGAGGTGTGGGACACGGTGTTCCGCGCTCCGCTGCCGGAGCTTCCGCTTCTCGAGGCGGGGGAGCGCATTCTGCTTCTCCCGCGCGGCCTGCCCTCTCTGCGCGGCCTCGGCGTGCTGCGCGCCGGCGTGGCCGTGTGCGAGCGAAAGGGCAGGCGCTGCGAGCCCTGCCACAGCCTCTTCATGGCCGCCCGCCCGCAGAAGCTGCGCCTGTGCCTTGATCTGCCGCTCGATTCCCCGCAGCTGGCCGCCTTCCTGCACGGCGAGGAGCTCGACGTTCCCGCCCAATGGAGGGGATACTGCGGCGTCGCGGCCGCGGGCGTCCTCACGGGCTTCGGCAAGTGCTCCGGCGGGCGGCTCAAAAACAGGTACCCCAAGGGCCTGCGCACGCTGTGAGGCTGCGCCCCTCCGCTTTGATGGAGAAGCGGCTCCCGCCTGCATTTGTGCTTCCCGAAGCGGGAGGTGCGCGCGGCAATTCAATGTTTGTGCAGGATTACCTTTTCCTTTATTCATATTTGCCTTGCAAAGCGCGTCAAATGATGCTACAATAACACCATACCGGCAGCAAAGCGGCAAACGCCGCGCGCATGCCTTGCCCGCCGCAGGCGTGGTAATCTGAAAAAACGAGGCGGCTTTCCGTCCCAAAGAAGAAGAAAGAGGGCATTCCAATTATGCAGGAAATCAGACTGGAATTGACAAAGAATCCGAAGCAGAAGCCGGCTCCCGGCGCGCCGCTGCCCTTTGGTACGATCTTCACCGATCATATGTTTATGATGGACTACGATCTCGGCCAGGGCTGGCACGATCCCCGCATCGTTCCCTACGGCCCGATCGAGCTTGAGCCCTCCGCCATGTGCCTGCACTACGGCCAGTCCGTGTTTGAGGGCATGAAGGCCTACCGCGCCGTCGACGGCCGCATCCTGCTGTTCCGTCCTGAAAAGAACATGGCGCGTCTGAACGTCTCCAACGACCGCCTCTGCATTCCCGCCATCGACGAGGAGTTTGCCAAGGAGGCCATCGCCAAGCTCGTCTCCATCGAGCGCGACTGGATCCCAAGCGGCGAGGGCACCTCTCTCTATATCCGTCCCTTCATCATCGGCGTCGATCCCCACGTGGGCGTACACCCGGCGCACCACCTGATCTTCATGGTCATCTGCTGCCCCGTGGGCGCCTACTATCCGGAGGGGCTCAACCCGGTGAAGATCTACGTGGAGAAGAACTATGTGCGCGCCGTCCGCGGCGGCATGGGCTACACGAAGACCGCCGGCAACTACGCCGCCTCCCTCAAGGCCCAGGATGAGGCCGAGAAGCAGGAGTACACCCAGGTGCTGTGGCTCGACGGCGTGGAGCGCAAGTATATCGAAGAGGTCGGCACCATGAACGTCTTCTTCGTCATCGACGACGAGGTCGTCACCCCGGCCCTGCAGGGCTCCATCCTCTCGGGCATCACCCGCATGTCCTGCATTGAGATTCTGCGCCACTGGGGCATGAAGGTCACGGAGCGCCGCATCTCCATCGACGAGGTCGCCGAGGCCGCCCGCACCGGCCATCTGAAGGAGGCCTTCGGCAGCGGCACCGCCGCCGTCATCTCCCCGATCGGCCACCTCAAGTGGGGCGACGAGGTCATGGACATCAACAACGGCGAGATCGGGCCGATTTCCCAGCGCCTCTACGACACGCTCACCGGCATTCAGTGGGGCAAGCTCCCGGACGAGCTGGGCTGGACGTACGAGGTTCGCTGAGCTATATCCATCGCATCTGTTGCCGGACGCCGCGCGGCGTCCGGCTCTTCTATGCCAGGAGGCCGCATGAGACACGTTTTCTTCACCGTCCCGCCCGCCTATGACGGCGCCTCGCTCAAGGGCTTTCTGCGCTCCTTCGCCGGCTGCTCGGCCCGCCTGCTGGCTGCGGCGAAGCGGGAGGAGGGAGGCCTTCTGCGCAACGGGGAGCCGGCGACGGCCCGCGCCGTTCTGCGCGCCGGAGACGTCGTCCGCCTGGCCGTCGAGCCCGCGCCCTGCGCGGTGGAGCCGGTGGAGCTGCCGCTGCGGGTGGTGTGGGAGGACGAGTCGGTGCTGGTGGCGGAAAAGCCATCGGGCATGGTGATGTATCCCCGGCCCGGCCATGAGCGCGACAGCCTCGCGAACGCCGTGTGCGCGCTGTTTGTCGGGCGCGGGGAGGAGCCGGAATATCATCCGGTTTACCGCCTCGACCGCGACACCACGGGCCTCGTCGTCCTCGGCAGAGACGCCTTCGCCGCCTCGCGCCTTGCGGGCCGCGTGGAGAAGGAATACCGCGCCCTGTGCGCCGGCGAGCTTTCGGGCATGGGGACGGTGGACGCGCCCATCGGCCTGCTGCCCGGCCACAGCGTCCAGCGCTGCGTTCGCCCGCAGGGGGAGCGCGCCGTGACGCACTGGCGCTCCCTTGGCGTATACGCAGGCTATTCGCTGCTCTCCTTTTCCCTGGAGACAGGGCGCACGCACCAGATCCGCGTGCACATGGCCCATCTCGGCCACCCGCTTCTGGGGGACGACATGTACGGCGGTTCGCGGGCTCTGCTTCCCCGGCAGGCGCTGCACTGCGCGCGCGCAGCCTTTTCCCATCCCGTCACGGGGCAGGCGCTCGCCTTCTCCTCTCCGCTGCCGCCCGATATGGCGGCCCTCGTCCCTGGCGAATAATAGATAGTTTCCGCCCGAAATGCGGCGGGAAGAAAAACAGTTTGTACAAAAAAATCGGATCTTTCTTCCGATGCTTGCTTTGTGTATATTTATGAATTATAATACAGTCATTCTATGCGGTTCGCCCGCTGAGATTAAATGGAGGCAAGGAACATGAAAAAGATCGCGAAAATTGCTGCGTTTGCCATGGCGGCCCTGATGGCTTTCGGCGCCGCCGGCTGCAGCTCCACCAGAAGCATTGCGGACATCCAGAACAGCGGCAAGCTCATGATGTCCACCAACGCCGAGTTTGAGCCCTTCGAGTACAAGGACGGCGGCGAGGTTGTCGGCATCGACATCGAGATCAGCCAGAAGATCGCCGATTCCATCGGTGTGGAGCTCGAGGTCACGGACATTGCGTTCGACTCCCTGATTTCCGCCCTGCAGTCCGGCAAGGCCGACATTGTGGCGGCCGGCATGACGGCTGACGACGAGCGCAGAAAGAGCGTCGACTTCTCGGATCCGTACTTCAACGCTTCCCAGGCCATCATTGTCGCCATTGACAGCGATATCACCGGGCCGGAGGATCTGGCCGGCAAGACCGTCGGCGTGCAGCTCGGCACCACCGGCGACCAGTACTGCACCAACGAGGACGGCACGAGCGAGTACACCGTCGGCGAGGTGAGACGCTACAACAAGGGCATGGAGGCCGTCTCCGATCTGATGGCGGGCCGCATCGACGCCGTTGTCATCGACAACTTCCCGGCTGAGAAGCTCGTTGCGAACAACCCCGACGCCATCCAGGTGCTCGACACCGCCCTGACCGAGGAGGAGTACGCCATCGCGCTGCCGAAGGGCAACACCGAGCTGCTCAACAAGGTCAACGAGGTGCTCGGCGAGATGAAGGAGAGCGGCGAGCTCGACGAGATCGTCTCCAAGTACATTTCCGCGGAATAACATCCGAACAATTCAGACACTGAAATCGGGCGGGCGGCAGCAGATGCCGCCTGTCCCTTTTCCATTTTCTCAAGGGAAAGGAAGTGGATGGCTTGAATGGACTCATCAACCAAATAAATGCTTTCATTGAAATCGTGAAAGATCAGTTTACGCGCTGCTTTATTGATGAGAACCGGTACATGTATCTGGTGGAGGGCCTCGGCAATACGCTGATCATCACGCTCGCCGCCGTCGTCATCGGTATCCTGCTCGGCAGCCTGACCGCGCTTGTGCGCATCACCTATGCGGCCAACCCGAACAAGACGGTTCTCAAGGTGCTCAACGCGATCTGCGGGCTGTACCTCACCATCGTCCGCGGCACGCCGATGGTGGTGCAGCTGCTCATCATGTATTTCGTCATCATCACCTCGCCGCTTGTCCCGCCCCTTGTGGTGGCGATTCTCGCGTTCGGCATCAACTCCGGCGCCTACGTCGCCGAGGTGGTCCGCAGCGGCATCCAGTCTGTGGACAGAGGCCAGATGGAGGCGGGCCGCTCGCTCGGCCTGAACGGCCGCACGACGATGCTGCGCATCATCCTCCCGCAGGCCTTCAAGAATGTCGCTCCCGCCATTTTCAATGAGTTCATCGTCCTGCTCAAGGAGACCTCCGTTGCGGGCTATGTCGGCATTCAGGATCTCACCAAGGGCGGCGATATCATCCGCAGCATCACCTATATCCCGTATATGCCCTTCCTCGTGGTCGCCGCCGTCTACCTCGTGATGGTGATCGGCCTGACCACGATTCTCAGACGTCTGGAAAGGAGGCTGGCGAGAAGTGATAAGCGTTAGGAACCTCGAAAAAACCTTCCACACCCTCGACGGGGATTTGCACGTGCTCAAGGGTATCAACCAGGAGATCAAAAAGGGCGAGAAGATCGTCGTCGTCGGGCCCTCCGGCTCCGGCAAGAGCACCTTTCTGCGCTGCCTGAACCTCCTCGAGACGCCCACCGGCGGCGAAATCTGGTTTGAGGGCACGCAGATCAACGCCCCCCGCGTCGACGTTGACCGGCTGCGCCAGAAGATGGGCATGGTGTTCCAGCATTTCAACCTCTTCCCGCACCTGTCCGTGAAGCAGAACATCACCCTCGCGCCCGTCTGCCTCAAGCTCAAGACGCAGGAGGAGGCGGATAAGCAGGCCATGCAGCTGCTTGCCCGCATCGGCCTGGCGGAGAAGGCGGATGCCTATCCGGCCCAGCTCTCCGGCGGCCAGCAGCAGCGCATCGCGATTGTGCGCGCCCTGGCGATGGAGCCCGATGTGATGCTCTTCGACGAGCCGACGAGCGCCCTCGACCCGGAGATGGTCGGCGAGGTGCTGCAGGTCATGAAGGAGCTGGCCGACGACGGCATGACGATGGTCGTCGTCACCCACGAGATGGGCTTTGCCCGCGAGGTTGCCACGCGCGTCCTCTTCATGGCGGACGGCTACGTCCTCGAGGACGCCCCGCCGGAGGAGTTCTTCGGCGACCCGAAGCACCCGCGTCTCAAGGACTTTTTGTCAAAAGTTCTTTAAAAACACACAGGATTGTGATACCATTAGGGAGTGCGGAGACGCCGCACTCCCTGTTTCTTTTGGGCGGCGTCTGTTTTTTGGAAGGTCCCAATCCTTTTGTGTGCTCTCTCCCCGCAGGGGGCGGGAGCGCCGGGAAAAGCCTTGAACCCGGGAACACAGAACGGAATTGGGAGTTTGGAAGATTGAGGATATGGAGGAGTTTCCGTTATGCCAGCTGCCATCACCCATTATCTCCAGTGCCGGCGCGTGCTGGATCTGCTTGAAAAGAGCGAGCCTCCCGTCGGGGTCTCGCGCGAGGCTTACCTCTGGGGCGCGCAGGGGCCGGATTTTTTTGCCTGCCACCGTTTTCTTCCCTGGTGGAAGGGGGAGAGCCTTTCTCACCTTGGAGACCGGCTGCACAGCGCCCCGCCGTCTGAGACGCTGGCCGCGATGTGGGCCTATGTCAACGAGAGGCCGCGGGACGTGTTCGCCCGCTCCTACGCCATGGGATTTCTGTGCCACTACGCCGCAGACAGCGTCTGCCACCCCTTCGTGGAAAGCCAGGCGGCCTCCCTGCTGCTGGCGGAGCCCTCGCAGGACGCGAATGTCTGCCACAATGAGATTGAATCGGCCCTCGATCTCATCATCCTGCGCTATGAGCGCGCCGCCCTCCCCTCGGAGCTGCCGCTCAAGCGGACGGTGCCGCATCATCCCGCGGCGGAGCGCTTCATCGCGAGGCTGTACGTCTCTCTGCTGGCCACGCTGTTCGGCGTGGAGCTTTCCGAGGAAAAGCTGCTCGAGTGCCTCGAGGACTGCCGGAAAATTTTCTCCCTGCTCACGGATCGCACCGGGCTCAAAAAGAACCTGCTGCGCGCCATCGAGAAGGAGAAGCCGCGCAGGATTTCCTGCCATATCCGCGGCCTGGCGGAGGACGACGATATCGATTACGCCAACACGCTTCACGAGATCTGGCGCTGGCCGCCGAAGACGGGGGAGGAGCGCAGCGAGAGCTTCTTTGAGCTCTACGAGAGCTCGATTCTCCGGGCTGCGGAGCTGATCCGGGAGGCTCCCGTCTGCCGCGATTTCGCGATCCTCACCGAGAACATTCCCTTTGCCTGAGCCGCCGAAAGGAGAGCCACATGAAAAAGATCGCCAGCTTCTGCGTCAACCACGACAAGCTCCTGCCGGGCATTTATCTGTCCCGCGTCGACGGAGACGTCGTCACCTACGATATCCGCCTTGTCCGGCCGAACTGTCCGCCCTACCTGCCGAACCCAGTGCTGCACACGATTGAGCACCTGTTCGCCACCTTCGCGCGCAACTCGGCCGTCTCCGATCATGTGATCTACTTCGGGCCCATGGGCTGCCGCACGGGCTTCTATTTTCTTGTCTCCGGCCTCGGGCACGCCGAGGTGATCGCCCTGATTCAGGACATTTTCCAGCGCATCGCCGTCTTCGATGAGCCGATCCCCGGCGCGGCGTGCTCCGCCGAGTGCGGCAACTATCTCGAGCACGACCTGCCCGGCGCCCGCGAATGGGCGAAGGGCTTCGTGCCCGTCATCGAGCACTGGACGCCGGAGCGCCTCCGCTACGAGGAATAACGTGTTCGCCTGAAACAGGGAATCGAAAAGCTGCCAAAGAGCAAAACATAAAAGTTTCGCCCGCCTTTTCAAAGGGCGCGGTGTGCCGGTGGCACACGAATGAACGCCGGTCTTCGCTGCCGCTTCGGTCGGTGCCCTAATGTGTGCCACCGGCACACGGCACCCGAGCCGGCAGGCGAGACAAGAGCCCCGACCACTCAGCTAACGGTAAGCCGTTCCCATAAAGCGAAACCCTTTCATTTCCCGCACCGAGCTGCTGAAGCGTCGGTTTCCGGTGTGTAGCACCGCAAACCGATGCTTCAGGCTCTGCATCCGGCTGTGGCCGGATGCAGAGCCTTTTCCCGGACGGCGGCGCATTTCTGTACTTTTCTCCACACAACCTTTTTCGACAAGCTCAAGCCCCGATCCGAAACGGATCGGGGCTTTCGTCAAGATGGAGGAAGGAAACGATGCAAAATTGCGGCCCGGACGGCAGCGAAAAACCTGCAAACCGGCAGCCGTCCGGCGGGGAGCCGCATCGGTATCATCAAAAGAGAGGGGGCGTTTCGGTCAGGGAGCGGCGCTTCGCCTTACATGCGGGCAAGCGCCTCGCCGAGCTCCATGCACTGCGAGAGACCGTCGCCGTCCGGCGCGTTCTGCACGATGAGACCCTCGTTCCCGCACAGGGAGGCTCCCGCCGCGGTCACGCGGTCCTGCCAGTCCCGCATCCACTGGCCGTCGCCCCAGCCGTAGGAGCCGAACAGCGCAGCCTTTTTGCCGGAGAGGCTTCCCTCCAGCTCGCAGAAGAAGGGCTCGAATTCGCCCTCCTCCAGCACCTCGTCGCCCATCGCCGGGCAGCCGAGAGCCAGCGCGTCAAACGAGGCCGCCTCCGCGGCGCTCCACTGCGAAACCGCGCGCAGCTCTACGTTGGCTCCGGCTTTTTTGGCGCCCTCGGCCACGGCGTTTGCCATGGCCTCCGTGTTGCCGGTGCCGGACCAGTAAACAACAGCAATCTGATTCATGGTGAAATCCTCCTGTCATTTGGTTAGAATCGGAAAAAACGGCGGCCAGCTTTCTTTGGAAGAAGCTCTGCGGAATGCGGCCTGGCGCAATGCAGGCGGACCCGGGCGGCTGCGGTGAAACCTGCGCTGATTGCAGAGCCCGGAACCGGCTGTGCCCGGGGCAGCGCCGCTTTCAGGCGGCGGCGGGCAAGCTGAGCTCCAGCAGCTGCGCAAGGCTTTGCCCGCTTTGGTAGGCTGCGCAGTAGAGCTCCCGGCAGCGGTCGTAGCAGGCAAAAACGCGCCGGGCCTCCTCCTCGTCGAAATAGACCTTCCAGTAGCCGCACAGCTTGCAGGAGGCGGGAACCTCGCCGAGAAAGGCGAGCACGTCCCGCAGCGGATAGCCGAGGAAGAGACCGACCTCGTGCGGAAAGCCGCGCGCTTCCCGCAGCCGCCGGCGCAGCTGGGTCATGGTGTGCGGAAAGCTTTCGCAGGAATAGCCGAAGCGGGAGAGAAACTCGCGCACCCCGGGCTCGAGCAGGCGGCTGTGCAGCAGAGCGGGACGGCAGACGAAGAGGAGAAAGTGATGGCTGCACCGGCACATCACCGAAAGCGCGAGCCCCTTTTCCCACAAAGCCTTCGTATACCGCCGCGCGAGGGCCGGAAGGGAGGGGAAGCGCTCGCGCGGAAACGAGATCAGGGCGGAGGGCTTGACGCCGGCAAGCACCGGCGCCGCGTGGCGGATCAAAATTTCCTCGAACGCTTTTTGCTGCATGACGGCTCTCCCTTCCGGATATAGTTAGATAAAACTAACTCAAAGCGATTGATAAAGCGGCAGCCTGCCGCTTTCGGGAAGTTAGTTCTGACTAACTCATGCGTTTAAGATACCATATCCCTTTCGCTTTGTCAACCCCTTTTTTGCTTTGTCTGCAAAGCAATCGCCTCGGCGCTCAATGTCCGGGGCAGAAAGGCGGCGGATACGGGCGAGCCTGTCCTGTCCGGCTTCCGACACATACGCTGCGTCTTCTCTTTCTGCGGGGAGCGGGCGGGTCCCCCCGGCACGACGCACATTCTCACCGCGGAGGATTCTGGTTCTCGGAGAAATCCGCCGCCCGCTTCCGCAATACGTCTCCGCGCGGCGGGCAAGGGACGCCGCCGCCCTCATGCCGCCCGCTTCCGCCGAATGCCTCCGCGCGGCGGTCAGGGAACGCCGCCGCCCTCGCGCCGCCCGCTTCCGCAATACGTCTCCGCACGGCGGGTAAGGGGCAGCGAGGAGGAAATTGTGAAAAAACTTTGAAAAGGGTTGCACGATCGGTTTGTTTGTACTATCATAATACTATTGATTACAAACCTGTAACCAATGGAAACAAATTTGCAATGAATCCTCCGTGCGTCCGCCGGCTTCCGGCGGCAGCGCGGAGAAGGGAGCGATCGTTTGTGCATCAGAAAGGCATGAAGGGAAGACTGGTTCGTCTGTCCCGCGCGCTGTATGTGGTCGGCATCCAGTCGATGCGGATTCTCAAGCGCTGCGGGCGGCGGGTCTCCCGTTTTCTGCGCCCGGTCGGGCGCTTCACGCGCCGCGTCTGGCAGGCGACGGGCGGGCGCTGGCTGCGCCGCATCGGGCGGGAGCTGCGCTCTGTCCGCGAGGGCTTCGCGATTGCCCGCGGGCGGCTGCGCAAAGCGAGGAAGGAGGGCGCGTTTCCCACTGTGCGGGAGTCCTTCCGTGTCGCCGGGCGCGGTATGGTGCGCCACCGCGGCATCTGGTGCGCCGTGCTGAACATCGCGGCGCCCGTCGCGGCGCTCTGCCTGCTGCTGGCGACGGTGCGGTATTGGACCTCCATGGAGTTCGGCCTGCAGCTGAGCTACAACGGAGAATCGATCGGCGTGATAGAGAGCGAAAAGGTGTTTGAGGAGGCCACCGAGATGGTGAGCAAGCGCATGGTGTACGCCGGCGCGCAGGAGGACGGCAGCGTGTCTATCACCCCCAGCTTTTCGCTCACCGTCTATGACGGAACAGATTACACCGTGGCGGACGCGGTCTGCAACAAAATCATCGAGCAGTCCGACGGCATCATCGAGGAGGCCACAGGCCTCTACATCAACGGCGAGCTTGTCGGGGCGCTCAAGAGCAGCGCCGATCTGGGCCACATTCTGCAGGGCATTCTGGAGGAGGCGAAGGGGGAGGACGCCGACGCCACCGCCGTCTTTGTGCAGACGGTGGAGAGCGTGACGGGCCTGTTCCCGACCTCCACGGTCATCACCTCGCAGGAGATGGAGAGCGCGCTCTCCGCCACCTCGCAGAGAGCCATCACCTATGTGGTTCAGGAGGGCGACACGGCTGTCGAGATTGCGCAGAAGAACAATATGTCGCTCGCGGAGCTGGAGACGCTGAACGCCGGCGTCGCGGACGGGCTGATCCATGTCGGCGACGTGCTGACGCTCCAGACGGCGGTTTCCCGTCTGGAGGTCCAGCTCATCAAGACGGAGACGTATCAGGAAACGCTGCCCTATAAAACCATCACCCAGACGGACGACGACCAGTACACGGACTACAGCGCCGTGATTACGGAGGGCAGCGAGGGCGTGCAGGAGTGCGTCGACCGCGTGACGTACCTCAACGGCGTCGAGGTTTCCCGCGAGAACGTCTCCACCACGGTGATTACCCCCGCCGTCGACCGTGTGGTCGTCACCGGCACGAAGGAGCGCCCGAAGAATTCCGGGATCGGCACAGGCAATTTTATCTGGCCCTGCCCGTCGCTGCACACCATCACCACCTATTTTGAGTATCGCTGGGGCTCGTTCCACTCCGGCCTCGATATCTCCGGCAGCAGCGCCTACGGCAAGCCGATCGTCGCCTCCGACAACGGCACCGTCACGGCCGCGGGCTATTCCGGCAGCTACGGCTACCGTGTGATCATCGACCACGCCAACGGCATGCAGACGCTCTACGCGCATTGCAGCGAGCTGCTGGTGTCCGTCGGACAGAAGGTCGAGCAGGGGGAGACGATCGCCCTGGTCGGCAGCACCGGAAACTCCACGGGAGCGCACTGCCACTTCGAGATTTATGTCAACGGCACGCGCGTGGATCCGCTGCCCTATGTGAGCTGATTTCCCTTCGCCTTATTGGCGCGGCGAAACGGCTGATTTTTGGATAGTTCAACCAATAGGATCTGAGAGATATACGGTTATCACTTATTGTTTTCTCTGTTTTTCACAGGAATTCGTGATTTTCCGCGTATAATACCGCGGTGAAATTCTGCGGGGATGCCCTATTTTTTCCGATACGGCGCTTTCTCTTTGGGGAAAGCGCCGTATTTTTTTGAAAATCCGATTTTATGGCGGCGTTTGGTTGACTTTTTCCTGCCGGTGTATTATTATCTAAAAGAATAAGGGGATCTTTGTGCGAACGCACAGCAGCCCCTTTTTCGCTTCTGAATGAGACAATCACGTGCCGGCTGCGCTTTTCCGCGCCCGGATTTGCCCTGCCGCTGGCGGCAGGCGGAGCTACTCTTCCTTTTTCAGCCTTTGCGCGGCGGGAACGCGCGCGGGTGGGTGAGCGCTCTGCAACATTTTAACATAAATATTTCTCCTGACAGGACGCAAGATAACAGTGATTAAATTGATTGGAGCGTGCCGAATTGGATAAATTATTGGTGAAAGGCGGCAACCGCCTGGAAGGCGAGGTCACGATCAGCGGGGCGAAGAACGCCGCGGTGGCGATCATCCCGGCAGCGATTCTTTCCGACGGCGTGTGCCGCATTGAAAATATTCCGAATATTACCGACGTATCCTCGATCATTCATATTCTGCAGGACATGGGAGCGAAGGTCCGCACCGTCGGGCGCTCCGCCATCGAGATCGATCCCTCCACCGTGGCCACCTGCGTGGCTCCCTATGAGCTGGCCCGCTACATGCGCGGCTCGTATTACCTGCTCGGCGCGCTGCTCGGGCGCTTCCATCACGCGGTGGTGACAATGCCCGGCGGCTGCAATTTCGGCGTGCGCCCGATCGACCAGCATCTCAAGGGCTTTGCCGCGCTCGGCGCGAGCTACAGCCTCGAGGGCGGCATGGTCGACGTGAGCGCCTCCGAGCTTGTCGGCAACAGCATCTATCTCGACGTCGTCTCCGTGGGCGCGACCATGAACATCATGCTGGCCGCCGTGCGCGCCAAGGGCACGACGGTGATTGAGAACGCCGCCAAGGAGCCGCACATCGTCGATCTGGCGAACTTCCTCAACTCCATGGGCGCCGATATCCGCGGCGCGGGCACCGACGTGATCAAGATCTACGGCTGCTCCTACCTGCGCGGCACGACATACTCCATCATCCCCGACCAGATTGAGGCCGGCACCTACATGGTTGCCGCCGCCGCCACCTGCGGCGATGTCCTCGTCAAAAACGTGATTCCGAAGCACCTCGAATCCATTTCCGCCAAGCTGGAGGAGATGGGCGTCACCATCGAGGAATACGACGACGCCGTGCGCGTGACGCGCACCGGCAAGCTCAATAAATGCAACATCAAGACGCTGCCGCATCCCGGCTTCCCGACCGACATGCAGCCGCAGATCGCGGCCCTGCTCTCCACGGCGAACGGGACGAGCATCATCAACGAGAGCGTGTGGGACAACCGCTTCCGCTACGTTGAGGAGCTCAAGCGCATGGGCGCCCAGATCTCGGTGGACGGACGTCTGGCCGTGATTGAGGGCGTGGACCATCTCAACGCCGCCCCCGTCAAGGCTACGGACCTGCGCGCCGGTGCGGCGATGCTCATCGCGGCCCTCGCTGCCCGCGGGACGACGCAGATTGAGGACATTCAGCACATCGAGCGCGGCTATGAGGACGTGGTCGAGAAGCTGCGGGCGCTCGGCGCGGATATCCGCCGCGTCTATGTGCCGGAGCCGGCCGTCCCCTGCGCAATCTGAGACGCTTTGCGACGCCCCTGCAGCGCTCTGCAGGGGCGTCTTGCCTGCCGGTTCCCGTTTGACGGCTTTCCCCGGCTTCGGGCTGCGGTCTGCGCGCACCGTCTCCTCTGAGGCGGGGCGCTTCATTTTACCATCAGAAAGGATTTTGCGGTGTCATGGCGCGATTTTGTCCCCTGTTCAGCGGCAGCAGCGGAAACAGCTATTATATCGGCTCCGCCGAGCACGGCGTTCTGATCGACGCCGGGAAGAACGCGAAGCAGCTCACGGAAGCGCTGCAGCGCTGCGAGATTCCCGTGAGCGCCGTGGAGGCCATCTTCGTCACGCACGAGCACAGCGACCACGTGAGCGGCCTGCGCGTCTTCGCCTCCCGCCACAAAATCCCGGTGTACGGCTCGAACGGAACCATGGCCGCCCTGCAGGACATGGCGATTCTCAACGGAAAGTTTCCGGCCGGCGCGCTCTCTCTGGAGGGCATGGAGTGCGCCGGCATGTACATCAAGCCGTTCCGCATCCCGCACGACTGCGCGGAGGGCTACGGCTACCGCCTGATGACGGCGGACGGGCGCGGCATTTCCGTGGCCACCGATCTCGGCTATATGACGAACGAGATCCGCGAGGCTGTCACCGGCTCCGACCTCATCGTGCTCGAGTCGAACCACGATATCGGCATGCTGCGCAACGGCCCCTATCCGTATGTGCTCAAGCAGCGCATCCTCTCCGGCATGGGCCATCTGAGCAACGTCTCCTGCGCAGAGGAGCTCTGCCGCTTTGTGAAGACGGGCACGACGCGCTTCTGGCTGGCCCATCTGAGCCAGGAGAACAACACGCCGGAGCTTGCCTACCAGACCTCTCTGTGCAGCCTCACGATGGAGGGCATGAAGGAGAATCTTGACTACCAGCTGGCGGTGGCCCCCCGCAGCAACGACGGCGGAAGGGTGGTGCGGTTCTGAGATGATGACGGTCAGCCTGATCTGCGTCGGCAAGCTCAAGGAGAAATACTGGCGCGACGCCTGCGCGGAATACGAAAAGCGCCTTTCGGCCTTCTGTCGTTTCCAGATTGTCGAGCTTCCCGAGAGCCGCCTGCCGGAGAATCCCTCCGAGGCGCAGAAGGAGGCCGCGCTCGAGGAGGAGGGCAGGCGCATTCTCGCGGCGGCGGGGAACGCTCACCTGGTCGCCCTCTGCATCGAGGGAAAGGAGCAGTCCTCCGAGCGCCTCGCGGCTGCCGTGCAGGAGCTTTCCGTGCGCGGCGTCAGCAGCCTGGCGTTCTGCATCGGCAGCTCGTTCGGCTTATCGCCCCGCGTGAAGCAGGCGGCGCAGCAGCGGCTGTCGTTCTCCCCGATGACCTTCCCGCACCAGCTGGCCCGCGTCATGCTCTGCGAGCAGATCTACCGCGCGTTCCAGATCAACGCGAACGGAAAGTATCACAAGTGAAGAAGCATTCGGGCGGATCCCAAACAGGGATCCGCCTTTCGTATATCCCCACAAGCCCCGCTTTCAGAGGCGGGCATGCAAAAAGGGCTCCCGGATTCCGGTGCGGAATCCGGGAGCCCTTTCTATGGACAGAGGGAGAAGCGATTAGATAGCGCCCTCGGCGATCATGGAATCGGCAACCTTCAGGAAGCCGGCGATGTTCGCGCCGACAACGTAGTTCTTCGGGAAGCCGTACTTCTCGGCCGCGTCGGAGGCCTGGTTGAAGATGTTGACCATGATGCCCTTGAGCTTCTGGTCAACCTCCTCGAAGCTCCAGGACAGACGCATGCTGTTCTGGGTCATCTCGAGAGCGGAGGTGGCGACGCCGCCGGCGTTGCTGGCCTTGCCGGGAGCGAAGAGAACGCCGTTCTGCTGCAGATACTCGGTTGCCTCAATGCTGGTGGGCATGTTGGCGCCCTCCGCGACGGCGATGACGCCGTTGGCGACCAGAGCCTTCGCGTCGTCGATGAGCAGCTCGTTCTGCGTGGCGCAGGGGAGAGCGATGTCGCACTTGACGCTCCACACGCCCTTGCCCTCGTGGTACTCGGCGTTCGGACGATAGTTCTTATACTCGGTCAGGCGGGCTCTCTTGACTTCCTTGATCTCCTTGATGGCGTCGAGATCAATGCCCTCGGCGTCATAGATCCAGCCGGTGGAGTCGCTCATGGTGACGACCTTCGCGCCGAGCTGCATGGCCTTCTCGCAGGCATAGATGGCGACGTTGCCGGCACCGGAGATGGCGACGGTCTTGCCGGCCATGTCGATGCCGTTCTTCTTGAGCATGGCCTCGGTGAAGTACAGCAGGCCGTAGCCGGTGGCCTCCTTGCGAGCCAGGGAGCCGCCGTAGGTCAGGCCCTTGCCGGTGAGCACGCCCTCGTAGGCGTTGCGGATGCGCTTATACTGGCCGAAGAGGTAGCCGATCTCGCGGCCGCCCACGCCGATATCGCCGGCCGGCACGTCGGTGTCGGGGCCAATGTGGCGGTACAGCTCCGTCATGAAGCTCTGGCAGAACGCCATGACTTCACGGTCGGACTTGCCCTTCGGGTCAAAATCAGAGCCGCCCTTGCCGCCGCCGATCGGCAGGCCGGTCAGGGAGTTCTTGAAAATCTGCTCAAAGCCGAGGAACTTGATGATGCCGAGGTTGACGGAGGGATGGAAGCGCAGGCCGCCCTTGTAGGGGCCAATCGCGGAGTTGAACTGTACGCGGAAGCCGCGGTTCACCTGCACGTTGCCGTTGTCGTCGACCCACGGCACGCGGAACATGATCTGGCGCTCGGGCTCGAGGAGGCGCTCCAGGAGACCCTCCTTCTGATACTGCGGGTTCTTCTCAATCACAACCTCAAGGGAGTGGAGAACCTCGGTGACAGCCTGATGGAACTCAGGCTCGCCCGGATTCTTCTGGATTACCTTTTCCAACTGTTCGCTTACATAGGACATGGTCACGTTACCTCCTGTATAGAACTCTGGCGCTGCAGCGTTCCATCTGAATTTACGCTACAAGTTTAGCACAGAAATATTCATTTATCAATATTTTGGAGCGAAAAAATTGAATTTTTTCTTGAAATTTGCAGGAAGATATTTTTGAATTGCAAAAGTACCGCAAAAAAACGGATTTTTCTTCCAGAGAGGCCGATTTTTGTGCACAAATCTAAATCGGGGGATGGAAAGCGAAAAGCATTGACACCACTTTAAAAATATAATAGAATGGAAACGCATATTGGATGTGCGCTGTTGGCTTAACAAGGAGGCTTCCGAGAAGCTCGACCCCTTGTTATTTTCTTTTTAGGAGGGCGTAAGCGAAATGGCCAAGTACACCAAGGAAGACATTCTGCGCATTTTGGAGGAGAACGATGTCAAATTCATCCGTCTCCAGTTCACCGATATCTTCGGCACGCTGAAGAACGTCGCCATCACGAGGAGCCAGGCCAAGAAGGCGCTGGACAACGAGTGCATGTTCGACGGCTCGTCTATCGAGGGCTTCGTGCGCATCGAGGAATCGGATATGTATCTGCGCCCCGACCTGGACACCTTCTGCCTGCTGCCGTGGCACACGCAGCACGGCAAGATCGCCCGCCTGATCTGCGACGTGTACAAGAAGAACGGCGAGCCCTTCGAGGGCGATCCGCGCTATATCCTGCGCAAGACGCTGCAGGAGGCCGCCGGCATGGGCTACACCTTCAACGTCGGCCCGGAATGCGAGTTCTTCCTTTTCAACACGGATGAGCACGGCCACCCCACCACCGTGACGCACGACACCGCCGGCTACTTCGACATGGGCCCCTCCGATCTCGGCGAGAGCTGCCGCCGCGAGATCTGCCTCACGCTCGAGGAGATGGGCTTCGAGATCGAGGCCTCCCATCACGAGTGCGCCGTCGCCCAGCACGAGATCGATTTCAAGTACAGCGACGCGCTCAGCGCGGCGGACAACATCCTCACCTTCAAGATGGTCGTCAAGTCGGCCGCCGATTCGCACGGCCTGTGCGCCACCTTCATGCCCAAGCCCCTCTTCGGCCAGGCCGGCTCCGGCATGCACACCAACATGAGCCTCTTCTGCAACGGCAAGAACGCCTTCCACGATCCCGATTCCGAGACCGGTCTGAGCCGGATCGCCTATAATTTCATCGCCGGCATCCTCGATCACATCCGCGGCATGAGCGCGCTGACGAATCCGCTCGTCAACTCCTACAAGCGGCTGGTCCCCGGCTACGAGGCCCCGTGCTACATCGCCTGGACGGCGAGCAACCGCAGCGCCCTGGTCCGTGTGCCCGCCACCCGCGGCATGGGCACGCGCGTGGAGCTGCGCTCCCCGGATCCGGCCTGTAACCCGTATCTCGAGCTGGCCGTGCTGCTGGCCGCCGGCCTCGAGGGCATCCGCGAGGATAAGCTGCCGCCCGAGCCCGTGTCCGCCAACATCTACAACATGACGGAGGAGGAGCGCCTGGCGCAGGGGATCGAGAACCTGCCCTCCACGCTGCTCGAGGCCATCAACTATATGAAGGCCGATCCGTTCATCCGCACGGTTCTCGGCGACCACGCCTTCGACAAGTACACGGAGGCCAAGAAGCTCGAGTGGGACGAGTATTCCACCCGCGTCTCCCAGTGGGAGATCGAGCGCTATCTGAGCAAGTTCTGAGAAAAAGGGGGAGACGCTCTTGCGATTCACCAAGATGCAGGGCATCGGCAACGATTATATCTATGTCAACTGCTTTGCCGAGGGTGTCCCGGCCGACCCGGCCGCGCTCTCCCGCCGCCTGAGCGACCGCCACTTCGGCGTCGGCTCAGACGGCCTCATCCTCATCCGTCCCACGGAAAACGGAGACGCGATGATGGATTTGTACAACGCAGACGGCTCCCGCGCCATGATGTGCGGCAACGGGATTCGCTGCGTCGGCCGCTATGTCTACGAGCGCGGCATCGCGCGGAAGGAGACGCTGCGGATCGACACGCTCAGCGGCGTGAAAACGCTGCGGCTCGACGTGAAAGACGGAGCCGTCCGCTCGATCGAGGTCGATATGGGCGAGCCGGTTCTCGAGCCTGCCCGGATCCCCACGCTTCTGCCCGGGGAGCGCGTCGTCGCTCAGCCCGCGGAAATCGGCGGGGAGCGCTTTGAGCTGACCTGCGTTTCCATGGGCAACCCGCACTGCGTCCTCTTCGTGGAGGAGGTCGATTCGCTCGATTTGCAGAGCCTCGGCCCGCGCTTCGAGTGGAACCCGCTCTTCCCGGAGGGCGTCAACACGGAGTTTGTGCAGGTGATCTCCGGCCATGAGCTCAGGATGCGCGTCTGGGAGCGCGGCTCCGGCGAGACCTGGGCCTGCGGCACCGGGGCCTGCGCCACGCTCGTGGCCGCTCACCTGTGCGGGAAGGCAGGGCGCAGCGCCACGGTCCACCTGCGCGGCGGCGATCTGGAGATCTGCTGGCGGGAGGACGACGGCCACGTTCTGATGCGCGGCCCGGCGGAATTTGTCTTCGACGGAGAAATCGATCTGTGACACGGTCTGCGGAAAGGAGAGGAGCCCATTGCCTGAGAGAATTTCGTGCAAGCAAGCAGGCGGCGCCGTGCGGCGCGGCCAGAGAGCGCTTCGCCTTCTTTTTCTCACCTTGCGCACTCTTCGCCCGGCGCGTGCCGCTCAAAACAGAATACCCGGCCGGAGCGCCGCCCTTTTGCGGGCAGCGACGCCCTGACTGACGAGAAAATTGTCGGCGATGCGTGCAGCAAGGTGGCTGCATCGAGGACAATTTTTTCTTTTTTCGCGGAATTGTTTCCTGACGTCAGGAAACGAGGAATAGAACAGCATCTTTTTTGAGATTATCATAATGGAGCGTGAATGGCATGAATACGAACTATGAATCCCCTCTGTCCTCCCGCTATGCCGACGACGAGATGAAATATCTCTTCTCGGCGGAGAAGAAATTCCGCACCTGGCGGCGCTTGTGGATTGCCCTCGCGCAGGCGGAGCACGAGCTCGGCCTGCCTGTGACCCAGGAGCAGATCGACGAGCTGATCGCCCACCAGGACGACATCAACTACGAGGTTGCCCAGGCGCGCGAGAAGGAGGTCCGCCACGACGTCATGTCCCACGTGTACGCCTACGGCGTGCAGTGCCCGAAGGCGAAGCCGATCATCCACCTCGGCGCGACCTCCTGCTATGTGGGAGACAACACCGACGTCATCGTGATGACCGAGGCGCTGCGCGTGGTACAGAAGAAGCTCGTGCAGGTGATCCGCGCCCTCTCGCGCTTTGCCGCGCAGCACAAGGATCAGCCCACGCTGGCCTTCACACATTTCCAGCCCGCCCAGCCCACCACCGTCGGCAAGCGCGCCACACTGTGGATTCAGGATCTGCTCATGGACCTCGAGGATGTGGAATACCAGCTCTCGAAGGCCAAGCTCCTCGGCTCGAAGGGCACGACCGGCACCCAGGCCAGCTTCCTCGAGCTGTTCGACGGCGACTATGAGAAGGTGCGCGAGCTCGACCGCCGCATTGCGGAGAAGATGGGCTACAGCGCCTGCTTTGCCGTCTCCGGCCAGACGTACTCGAGAAAGCTCGACAGCCAGATCCTCTCCGTGCTCAGCGGCGTCGCCCAGAGCGCGGCGAAGTTCTCCAATGATATCCGCCTTCTCCAGCATCTCAAGGAGGTGGAGGAGCCGTTCGAGAAGAACCAGATCGGTTCCTCCGCCATGGCCTACAAGCGCAACCCGATGCGCACGGAGCGCATGGCGTCGCTGGCCCGCTATGTGATCGCCGACAGCCTCAACCCGGCGCTGACGGCCTCCACGCAGTGGTTCGAGAGAACGCTCGACGACTCCGCCAACAAGAGAATCAGCGTGCCGGAGGCCTTCCTCGCCGTTGACGCGATTCTCAACCTCTACTGCAACGTCACCGACGGCCTCGTCGTCTATCCGAAGGTGATGGAGCAGCGCCTGCGCCGCGAGCTGCCCTTCATGGCCACGGAGAACATCATGATGGACGCCGTCAAGCGCGGCGGCGACCGCCAGCAGCTGCACGAGCGCATCCGCGTCCACTCCATGGCGGCCTCCCGCGTCGTCAAGGAGGAGGGCGGCGAGAACGACCTGCTCGAGCGCATCGCGAACGACCCGATGTTCGGCGTGACGCTGCCCGAGCTCGAGGCCATGATGGAGCCCTCGCGCTATGTGGGCTGCGCTCCCCTGCAGACGGCCGACTTCCTTGAGAAGGTCGTGCAGCCCGTGCTCGATCGCTACGAGGCCCTTCCGGAGGAGAAGCCGGAAATCAACGTGTAAGCCGAACCGTGCGGAAGAGGCGGACAAGCGCTGTCCGTCCTCCCGCCCGGATTGTTTTTCCGCGGACAGGCACAGGCACACCGCGGCCGACATAATTTGAAAGGAATCAGGTGCTTTCAGTATGGTAACAGCAATCGTCGGCGCCAATTGGGGCGACGAAGGAAAAGGAAAAATCACAGACGTCAAGGCGGCGCAGTCCGACATTGTCATCCGCTATCAGGGCGGCAGCAACGCGGGCCACACCATCGTCAATCCGTATGGCAAGTTCGCCCTGCATCAGCTGCCCTCCGGCGTGTTCCACGGCCACATCCTCAACATCATCGGCAACGGCGTGGCTCTGAGCCCGGAGAAGCTCGTCTCGGAGCTCAAGTCGCTTGAGGATCGCGGCGTGCCGAAGCCGCACGTGCTGGTCAGCAACCGCGCGCAGATCGTCATGCCCTACCATGTGGCGTTCGACAGTCTCGAGGAGGCCCGCCTTTCCTCGAAGTCGTTCGGCTCCACCCGCTCCGGCATCGCCCCCTTCTACGCCGACAAGTTCGCGAAGACCGGCTTCCAGGTCAGCGAGCTCTATGAGGACGAGGCCCTGCTGCGCGACCGCATCGAGCGCATCCTTCCCATCAAGAACACGCTGCTCGAGCACCTGTACCACCAGCCTCCGCTCACGGTGGACGAGGTCTTCGGCAAGCTGATGGAGTACAGGGAGATGCTCGCCCCCTACGCGGCGGATACGTTCTCCATCCTGCACCAGGCGGTCCGGGAGGGCAAGAACATCCTCCTCGAGGGCCAGCTCGGCTCGCTCAAGGATCCGGACTTCGGCATCTATCCAATGGTGACCTCGAGCTCCACGCTCGCCGGCTACGGCGCTGTGGGCGCGGGCCTGCCGCCGTATGAGATCAAGGAGATCATCACCGTTGTCAAGGCGTATTCGAGCGCCGTGGGCGCGGGCGAGTTCGTCAGCGAGATCTTCGGCGAGGAGGCCGACGAGCTGCGCCGCCGCGGCGGAGACGGGGGAGAGTACGGCGCCACCACCGGCCGTCCGCGCCGCATGGGCTGGCTCGACCTGGTCGCCACGCGCTACGGCTGCGCCCTGCAGGGCACCACGGCCGTGGCCATGACGGTGCTCGACGCCCTCGGCTACCTCGATGAGATCCCGGTCTGCGTCGCCTACGAGCTCGACGGCAAGAAGATCGACTACTTCCCGCCGACCTGCGACCTCAAGCGCTGCAAGCCCGTTCTCAAGACGATGCCCGGCTGGAAGTGCGACATCCGCGGGATCCGCCGCTATGAGGATCTGCCGGAGAATACCCGCCGCTATATCGAGTTCGCCGAGCAGGAGATCGGCGTCCCGGTGACGATGGTCTCCAACGGACCGGCGCGCGAGGATATCATTTACCGCTGAGAGCAGCAGTTCCAGGAAAGAGCCAGAGAGTTATGTGTGGTATTGTAGGATACGCAGGAGAGGTACAGGCGGCGCCCGTTCTGCTGAGCGGGCTGGAGAAGCTCGAATACCGCGGGTATGATTCCGCCGGCATGGCCGTCTACGACGGCGAGGCCATCCGCGTGGCGAAGGCCAAGGGAAGGCTGCAGGTGCTGCGCGAGATCACCGAGGACGGCGCGCAGGTGCCGGGCGTCATCGGCATCGGGCACACCAGGTGGGCGACGCACGGCGCGCCCTCAGACGTCAATTCTCACCCGCAGGTCAGTGTTTCCGGCAAGTTTGCCGTCGTGCACAACGGCATCATCGAGAATTATCTCCAGCTCAAGGAGAAGCTGATGAAGAAGGGCGTCGCCTTTGTCTCCGAGACGGACACCGAGGTGGTGGCCCAGCTGCTCGAGTATTATTACAAGGGCGACATCGTCGACGCCGTCATCCAGGTGCTGCGCCGCGTGGAGGGCTCCTACGCCCTCGGCGTCCTGTGCGAGGACGCGCCGGATCAGATCGTCGCCGTCCGCAAGGACAGCCCGCTGATCGTCGGCCTCGGCCAGAGGGAGAATTTCATCGCCTCCGACGTTCCCGCGATCCTCAGCCGCACGCGCGATATCTATCGTCTCAATGACAACGAGATTGTGATTCTCAAAAAGGATTCCGTTCAGGTGCTGAACATGGATCTGGAGCCCGTCGAGAAGCAGGTCTGCCATATCGACTGGGACGTCTCCGCGGCGGAGAAGGGCGGCTACGAGCACTTCATGGCCAAGGAGATCATGGAGCAGCCCAAGGCGGTGCGCGACACCATCTCCCCGCGCCTGCGCGGCGGCCGCGTCGTCTTTGACGAGATCTCGCTGACCGCGGAGCAGCTGCGCTCCTTCCGCAAGATTTACGTCGTGGCCTGCGGCTCGGCGTACCACGTGGGCGTGGTGGCAAAGTATGTGCTCGAGCAGAATGTGCGGATCCCCGTGGAGGTGGACGTGGCCTCCGAGTTCCGCTACCGCCAGCCGATTCTGGGCCCCGACACGCTCGTCCTCGTCATCAGCCAGTCCGGCGAGACGGCCGACACGCTGGCCGCCCTGCGCGAGGCCAGGCGTCTCGGCGCGTACACGCTCTCGATCGTCAACGTGGTGGGCAGCACCATCGCCAACGAGTCGGACGACGTGATCTACACCTGGGCCGGCCCGGAGATTGCCGTCGCCACCACGAAGGCGTACAGCACGCAGCTGGCCGTCGTCTATCTGCTGACGATCTACCTGGCCGATCTGCTCGGCCGGCTGACGCCGCAGCAGTACGCGGACTATATCGCCGAGCTGGAGGCTCTGCCGGAGAAGATCGACGCCATTCTGAAAAACCGCGCCAACATCCAGTATCTCGCCTCGAAGTTCTTCAATGTGCGCGACGTCTTCTTCATCGGCCGCAATCTCGACTACGCTATGTCGCTGGAGGGCTCGCTCAAGCTCAAGGAGATCTCCTATATTCACTCCGACGCCTACGCGGCCGGAGAACTCAAGCACGGCACCATCAGCCTGGTGGAGGACGGAACGCTCGTCATCGCCCTGGCCACGCAGCGCACGCTGTTCGACAAGATGATGAGCAACGTCAAGGAGGTCAAGACGCGCGGCGCCGTCGTGCTCGGCGTGACGACCTCTCTGCAGCGCCAGATTGAGAAGGAGGCGGACTACGTCTTCTACATCCCGGACGCCTGCCCGATGATGCTGCCCTCGCTCTCCGTCATCCCGCTGCAGCTCTTCGCCTACTATGTGTCGTCGATGAAGGGCTGCGATATCGACAAGCCCCGCAACCTGGCAAAATCCGTCACGGTGGAGTGAGCCCCCGCCCGCTCCGCAGTGCTTTTTGGGAATTCAAATTGTTCGGAGGAATACGATGAAAAACGAAGCGGTTCTGATTCTGGACTTCGGCGGACAGTACAGCCAGCTGATCGCCCGCCGCGTCCGTGACCTGAACGTGTACTGTGAGATTAAGCCCTACCGCATGACGGCGGCGGAGATCCGGGAGGCCGGATACCGCGGCGTCATCTTCTCGGGCGGCCCGAATTCCGTCTATGGCGAGAAGGCCCCCGTTTGCGACAAGGGGATTTTCGAGCTCGGCATCCCGGTGCTCGGCATCTGCTACGGCGCGCAGCTGATGGCGCACAGCCTCGGCGGCAGAGTCTGCCCGAGCGAGATCCGCGAGTACGGCAAGACGCCCGTCCGGTTTGAGAAGAGCGTCCTCTTCGACGGCCTCGACGAGACGTCCGTCTGCTGGATGAGCCATACCGATTACATCGCCGAGGTCCCGCAGGGCTTCCGCGTGACGGCCGTGAGCGGCGACTGCCCGACCGCCGCCATGGAGTGCGCGGAGAGGAAGCTCTATGCGTTCCAGTTCCACCCGGAGGTGGAGCACACCGTCTGCGGCGGCGACATGCTGCGCCGCTTCCTCTACGACGTGTGCGGCTGCCGCGGCGACTGGCGCATGGACGCCTTCGCTGCCGAGACGATCCGCGCCATCCGGGAGAAGGTGGGGGAGAAGAAGGTGCTCTGCGCCCTCTCCGGCGGAGTCGATTCCTCCGTCGCCGCCGTGCTGATGCACAAGGCGATCGGCAAAAATCTTGTCTGCATCTTTGTCGACCACGGCCTGCTGCGCAAGAATGAGGGCGACGACGTGGAGCGCGTCTTCCGCCGTCAGTTCGATATGAACCTGATCCGCGTCAACGCAAAGGACCGCTTCCTCCAGCGGCTCGCGGGCGTCAGCGATCCGGAGCGCAAGCGCAAGATCATCGGCGAGGAGTTCATCCGCGTCTTCGAGGAGGAATCCTCGAAGCTCGGCAAAATTGAGTTCCTCTGTCAGGGCACCATCTACCCCGACGTCGTGGAGAGCGGCACGGGCGAGGCTGCCGTCATCAAAAGCCACCACAACGTGGGCGGCCTGCCGAAGGATGTGGGCTTTGAGGGCATCATCGAGCCGCTGCGCGACCTGTTCAAGGACGAGGTGCGGCGCGTTGGCATCGAGCTCGGCATCCCCAGCCCGATGGTCT
>CALWRP010000186.1 GCA_944383955.1 uncultured Clostridia bacterium | reverse complement strand
GCCAAAATTTTCCGTGATATTTTCCAAAAATGCTCGCCAATCCGGCAAGGATTGCCTGCGCTTTTTGGATCATCTCACAAAAAATTTTTTGGCACGCTACACCACCTGGAATTATGCGGTGTTGCCTAAAGCAAAAGAAAAACACCGAGCCCGGAGCGCGAAATGCGTCCAGGCTCAGCCTGGTCGTCGAGGTGAAGAGACTCGAACTCCCGACATCCTGCTCCCAAAGCAGGCGCGCTACCAACTGCGCTACACCTCGATAGAAAAGAGGAGATCAGACTGCCTTTTATTGTAACGGTTTTCGGGAGAGAAGTCAAGGAAATCCCGCAGAATTCCGGCGTTTTCCGGGAGGAATTTGCAGCGCCGGGCGGGCGCGGGCGCGGCTGCGAGGCGGCGCGGATCAATGCGGGCGGCGGAGCAAAAAGGGCGGAAAAGGACGAGACGGAGGGGAAAGCGGCGCAGCGGAAAGAGGGGCGATCCCGTCGAAGCGCTGCAAAACAGGTTCCTTTTTTCTATACGAAAACGCCCTTTTCCTATTTTCCGTTCGGGGCGAACATGCTATAATGGAATAAATTCAGGAAATCCCGCAGTTTCCTGTTCATAATTCACAAAAAATGGACGCTTTTCGCAAAAAGCGGGCGTCCACATGGGAGGTCACCGACATGTCTATCCGCTTTGACGAAAACAAAAAGACATTCACGCTCGAAACCGCTCACGCAGCCTACCAGATGATGGTGGACAGGGACGGCTTCCTGCTGCACCTTCATTTTGGCGACAAGCTCGGCGGCGGCAGCTGCGCCGGCCTGCTCGACACGGGGTATATGGACTTCTCTCCCGCCCCGGACATCGAGGGCACATACCGCAACTACACGCTCGACCTGCTGCCGCAGGAGTATCCCGTCTTCGGCGCGGGCGATTACCGCTCGCACTGCATGAACGTCACCCTGGCCGACGGCGCGCGCAACCCGGAGCTCGTGTACGCTTCCCACCGCATTCTCAGCGAAAAGCCGGTGCTCGAGGGCCTGCCGGGCCTGCACGGCGCGTGCGAGACGCTGGAAATCACCCTGCGCGACCGCTGGACCGACCTGGAGGTCGTGCTGCTGTACTCCGTCTTCGCCGAGTATGACGCGATTGCCCGCTCCGCGCGGATTGTCAACCGCACGGGCGCGCCGATCCGCCTGCACGCCGCCCTCTCCGTCTGCCTGGACGTGCAGGAGAGCGGCTTCGACCTCATCCACTTCTGGGGCCGCCATGTAATGGAGCGCCAGGTGGAGCGCACGCCGATCACGCACGGGAAGATCTCCGTCGACAGCGTGCGCGGCACCTCGAGCCACCAGCACAATCCCTTCGTCATCCTCTGCGACCACATGGCCACCGAGGACGCCGGGCGCTGCTGGGGCGTGTCGCTGCTCTACAGCGGCAACTTCGTGGCCTGCGCCGAGGAGGATCAGTCCTGCTCCTGCCGCGTGACGATGGGCATCAACCCCACCGGCTTCGAGTGGCGTCTTGAAAACGGCGAGAGCTTCCAGACGCCGGAGGCGGCGCTCGTCTACAGCGGAGAGGGCATCGGAGCCCTGTCCCGCCGCTATCACAAGCTGTACCGCCGCAACCTGTGCCGCGGCGAGTGGGCGCTCAAGCAGCGTCCCGTGCTGATCAACAACTGGGAAGCGACGTACTTCGAGTTTGACGACGACAAGCTCGTCAGGATCGCCGAGCAGGCCAGCGAGCTCGGCGTGGAAATGCTCGTGGTCGACGACGGCTGGTTCGGCAACCGCTTCGACGACAACCGCGCCCTCGGCGACTGGATTGTCAACACCGAGAAGGTGCGCGGCGGCATGGGCAAGCTCTGCGAGCGCATCAACGCCCTGGGCATGAAGCTCGGCCTGTGGTTCGAGCCGGAGATGATCTCCGAGGACAGCGAGCTCTACCGCGCGCACCCCGACTGGTGCCTGCACGCGCCGGGCCGCGGCAAGTCCCGCGGGCGCAACCAGCTGGTGCTCGACATGTCCAGAAAGGACGTGCGCGACTGCATCCACGATATGATGTACACCGTGCTCTCCTCCGCGAACTTCGCCTATGTGAAGTGGGACATGAACCGCCATCTCACGGACGTGTGGAGCGCCGAGCTCCCCGCCGACCGCCAGGGCGAGCTGTATCACCGCTTTGTGCTCGGCGTCTATGAGCTGCTCGAGCGGCTCGAGGGCGAGTTCCCGCAGATCCTCTTCGAGGGCTGCTCCGGCGGCGGCGGACGCTTTGACGCCGGCATGCTCTATTATCACCCGCAGATCTGGTGCAGCGACGACACCGACCCGATCGAGCGCCTGGAGATCCAGTACGGCACCTCCTTCGGCTATCCGATCAGCACCGTGGGCGCGCACGTCTCCGCCAGCCCGAACCACCAGACGGGCCGCACGACGTCCTTCCACACCCGCGGCGTGGTGGCGATGTCCGGCACCTTCGGCTATGAGCTCGACCTGAGAAAGCTCAGCGAGGATGAGAAGGAGCAGGTCCGGGCGCAGGTGAAGCAGTACCACAGGCAGTACAGCCTCATCAACGACGGCGACTACTACCGCCTGCTCGACCTCACCGCGCAGAAGGATATCTCCGCCTGGGAGTTTGCCGCCGAGGACGGCAGCCGCGCGCTGCTCAACATCGTCTACATCCATGTGCGCGGCAACTGCCCGCCGCCGGTGCTCCACCTGCGCGGCCTCACGCCGGACGCCTCCTACCGCCTGACGGAGGACAACGGCCGCGAGATCGGCGTGTGGACGGGCGCCGCCCTGATGAACGCCGGCTTCCGCCCGGCGCGCTCGAACGCCTGCTACCCCGCCGGCGCGACCGACTACGCCGCCTTCCAGATTGAGCTCGAGCGAATCGACTGATTGACTGATTTTTTGCTCTCCCCGGCCTCCGTTTTCGGCGGCGGCCGGGGATTTTTTTCGCCCGCGGGCGTTGACTGTTTCGCTTTCGTCGTTTAAAATGGAAAAGAGATTTTGATCCACGCGATCGTTTTGGAGGTATGACAGATGGCTGACATTCAACCATTCCGCGGACTGCGATACACGGCGAAGGCCGGGGAGACGGGGACGCTGACGTGCCCGCCGTATGATATCATCAGCGAGGAGCAGAGAAAAGCGTACCTCGCCGAAAATCCCTGCAACGTGATCCGTCTTGAACTGCCCAGAGAGGGCGAGGATCCGTATGCCGAGGCCGGCCGCACACTGCAGAGCTGGCTTGACGAAGGCATCCTGAAGCAGGATACCGAGCCCGCGCTCTACATCTACGAAGAAGAATTCACCGCTCACGGGGAGAGAAAGAAGGTCAAGGGCCTGATCTGCCGCGTGAAGGCGGAGGAGTTCGAGAAGGGCGTCGTGCTGCCGCACGAGGAGACGCTGAGCAAGGCCAAGGAGGACCGCTTCCGCCTGATGCAGGCCACCTTCTGCAATTTCAGTCAGATCTATTCGCTCTACATGGACGAGGAGCACACGACGCTGGGCCGCATCGACCTGCTCTCCCGCGACACGCCGCGCTATGAGTTCGACGACGGCGAGGTGATCCACCGCTTGTGGGTCGTCAACGACAAGGCCGTCATCGGCGCGATCCAGGAGGATTTCCGCGGCCGCAAGCTCTACATCGCCGACGGCCACCACCGCTACGAGACGGCCCTGCGCTTCCGCAACTGGTGCTATGAGCAGGGGCTTTCCCAGCCCGGGGACGATCCCGACTACGTGATGATGATGCTGGTCGACATGGAGCACGAGGGGCTCGTCGTCTTCCCCACGCACCGTCTCATCCACGATCTGCCGAAATTCGACAGCGCCGCCCTGCTCGCCGCCTGCGGCGACCTCTTCACTGTGACGCATTACGAGGGCCTCGACCAGATCCAGCCCACCCTCGACCGCGAATACGCCGAGGAGCACGTGGCCTTCGCCTTCTACTGCGGCGGCGAGGAATGGGATCTGCTCGTGCTGCGCGATCTCTCCGCGATGGACTACTTCCTGCCGAACATGAGCGAGGCCTCCCGCCACCTGGACGTGACGGTGCTGCACACCCTTATCCTTGAAAAGCACCTCGACATCGACAAGGAGAACATGGCGAAACAGATCAACCTCTCCTACACCCGCGACTTCGACGAGGCCATCGCCTCCGTGCGCCGCGGCGAGAACCAGTGCGCCTTCCTCCTCAACCCGACGCGCGTCACCGAGATCCGCGACGTGGCCGCCGCCGGCGAGAAGATGCCGCAGAAATCGACCTATTTCTACCCGAAGCTCATCACCGGCCTCGTAATGAACAGACTTGCAGTCGGCAATCCGCGAATCGGCGGATAAACCCGCCGTTTGCCTCAGTGAAAAAAATCGGCCTCTTGGCGGCCAGTACCGCAAAGAGGCCTTTCTGTTCGCCCGCGTTTTTCCTTATGAGAAAGAGGCAGCGTTATGCAGCGGTCGCAAGTTGCGATGTTTTTGAGGAGAACGGTTCTCAGGCAGCTTCCGGGGGGCCGTTCTCTTTTCCGCACGGGAAAAGAACCTCCCAGCTGTCGAAGCGTTATTTTCCGGTGCCGCAGCACCGTAAAATAACGCTTCGCACGTCTTCTGACGCTGGCGTCAGAAGACAACGGCGGCACTTCTGTATGAGTTTTCAGCCGCGAGGGCGCTGAAAAGCGCGGGCTCGGTCTGCCGGGTTGGTACACGCAGCTTCAGTCTGTAAACCGGAAAAACATGCCGGCTGTGCCGAAGGAGCAGTAGTGCTCCTCGGTGGAGAGAAGCTCCGCGAGGGTCACGGTTCCGTCGAGAATGCGGCGGCAGAGGGCGAGCATGTCGAGCAGAACCTGCGGGCGGATGGGGTTGAAATACACGGAGCGGCCCGCCAGATAGTCCTGCTGGCGGCGATCGTCGCAGCCGTTCTCCTGAATCTTGTGGCCGCCCAGCCAGCCATAGCCGCGCACCTCCTCGAGATGGCGCTCCGCATAGGCCTGCAGACAGGCGGCATAGTGCGAGATGCACTCCGTCAGCTCGTCCTGGCGGCAAATCATCAGGGCGATATACCCCGAACCGACGGCGTCGCCGGTAAAGAGAAGGCGGTGGGCCGCGTCGGCAAAGACAACGCTGTTCTCCGTGTGGCCGCCGAGCTCCTGCGCCTCCAGCACGACGCCTCCGAGGTCGATGCGGCTTCCCTCCCGGATCGGCACAAGCTCCGGGCGGGCCGTGCTGCCGGGCGTCCAGACGCCGGGGAAGCGCTCCGGATTTTCGGCAAGCGCCTCGATATCCTTCTCATGAAGGTACACCCGGGGAAAACGGTCCGCGCCGCGCATGTGGTCGCCGTGCGGATGCGTGACGGCCAGATCGACCGGCAGCGGCGTCAGCGAACGGACGAGTCCCGGCAGGTCGCCCTCCCCCATGCCCGTGTCGATCAGCACCGCGCGCTCGCGGCCCTCGACGAGATAGCAGCAGGAGGTGAAATAGTCCTCGATGCACCACACGCCCGGCTTGACGAAGCTGACCGTGAACTGCCGCTTTTTGTCCTGCTCCTGCAGCCAGGCGAGGACGGAGCCGTCGGTGAAAATGCGGTCCCAGGCGTGCTCGCCCAGATGGGCAGGGTCGATCCGCCGGCAGGAGGCGCAGCTGCTCCCGGCGATGCGCAGTCCGGCCACCAGGCGCTCCCCCGCCGCGGGCAGGCCGCCGTCCGCCCTCTCCTCTCCCGGGAAAACGTAGGCGCGCAGCGGCGTGGAGACCAGAGAGCGCACTGCATACGGGTCGCCATGCCCGCCGACCGCGCAGACGGCGGAGAACCAGGCCGGGAAATGGGAGGCCAGCCGCCACACCTGGTCGCCGCAGGCGATCGAGCCCGTCAGCGAGATCCGCGTGGCGCTGACGCCGGGGCGCTGCCGCAGGGCGAAGACGAGGTCGGCGAGCGCCTGCTCCTGCTCCTCGGGAAGCAGATCCGGCACGATGGCGGCGGCCAGCGCGCCGCCGGGATTGTTCCCGTTGTCCAGCACCTCAAGGGCCAGAAGGGCCTCGGCGCGGCCGCTCATCAGGCAGAGGGTAAGCGGCGCGCCGCCCTCCTCCTGCCTGCCCGGCACAAAGTAGTATTCGACGCCGTTTTCACGGCACAGCTTTCTCGTCTCCAGCATAAAAAGGCTCCTCCCTGTTCGTCGTTTTCCCCGGAACGGCGGCGGACGTGCGCGCCCGCTCCCCGCCGGGGCCGTCTGTTTGTTTCATGATAGCGCGTTTTCCCCGCCGCGTCCAGTCTCTTTTTTGAGAACGGCCGGCGGGGTTTTTGGCGCTGTGCTTCGCTGCGGGCGGCGGAAACGGCGGTTGACTTTTCGTTTCGCTTCGGCTATTCTGATAGGCATACGGAGAACCGCACACTCTTTTTTGGCGAGTTTAGAAAACGGGGGATGAATCAACATGAAACAGGAAGCACTGGACCGGCTGTTCGACTCCCTGACAGACAGGGAAAAGCTGGCGGAGATGACGCAGCTCGTCACCTCTCTGCTCACGGGGCGCGAGGACATGGCGACGACGGGGGGCAGCCTGGAGGCCAGCCTGCTGCGCAGCGACCTCGACAGCGTGGGCACCACGCTCAACTGCTTTGGGGCGGCGGAGTCGCGCCGCGTGCAGGACGAGCATCTGGCGGCCAATCCGCACAAAATCCCGCTGCTCTTCATGGCGGACGTGATCCACGGCTACCGCACCGTCTTCCCGATCCCGCTGGCGATGGGGTGCAGCTTCGACTGCGAGGCGGCGCGGGAATCGGCGGAGATTGCGGCGCGGGAGTGCTCGGCGGCCGGCGTGCAGCTGACCTTCTCGCCGATGGCGGACCTGGTGCGCGACCCGCGCTGGGGCCGGGTGATGGAGTCGACCGGCGAGGATCCGTGGCTCAACGGAAAAATGGCGGCGGCCATGGTGCGCGGCTACCAGGGCGGGGACTATGAGAAGACGGGCGTCATCGGGCCGGGCCATGTGGCGGCGTGCATCAAGCACTTTGCGGCCTACGGCGCCTCCGAGGCGGGGCGCGACTACAACACGGTCGATCTCTCCGAGGGCATGCTGCGCGAATACTATCTGCCCGCCTATCTGGCGGCGGTGCGCGCCGGCGTGTGCATGGCCATGACCTCCTTCAACACGGTCGATCGCGTGCCGGCCACCGTGAACCGCCCGCTGCTGCGCGGCATCCTGCGGGAGGAAAACGGCTTCGACGGCGTCGTCATCACCGACTATGGCGCGCTCTATGAGACGCTGGCCCACGGCGCGTGCGCGGACAAGCGGGAGGCGGCGAAAAAGGCGATCGAGGCGGGCGTCGACATTGAGATGATGTCCACGTGCATTCTCGAGCACGGCGAGGAGCTCATGCGCGAAGACGACGGGATCCGGCAGGCGGTGGACGAGGCCGTGCGGCGGATTCTGGCGCTCAAAAACAAGCTGGGGCTTTTTGAGAACCCCTACAAGGACGCGGACGAGGAGCGGGAAAAGGCGCTGCTGCTGTGCCCCGCCCACCGGGAGGCGGCGCGCCGGATCGCGGGCGAGTCGATCGTGCTGCTCAAGAACGAAAACCACGCGCTGCCGCTGCGCGAGGGCATGAAAATCGGCATTGCGGGCCCCTTCGCCAGGAGCCGCAGCGTGCTCGGCAGCTGGGCGCTGGCCGGAACCGACGGCGTGAGCCTCCTCGAGGGATTGCGGGAGGCGTGGCCGCAGGCGGAGCTGCGCACGGCGATGGACGGCGAGCTCGGCAGCCTCTTCGACGGCGTGACGGACGTGGAGGACAAAATTGACGAGGCGTGCGCGGCGCTCGCGGACTGCGACGTGATTCTGGCCGCCGTGGGCGAGAACCAGAACGACACGGGCGAGTGCTCGAGCAAGACCGATCTGCGGCTGACGAAAAACCAGCGCCGGATGGTAAAGCGCCTGTGCGCTCTCGGCAGGCCTGTCGTTCTGGTGGTGTTCAGCGGGCGGCCGCTCGAGATCCGCGGGGAGGCGGAGCAGTGCGCCGCCGTGGTGCAGGCGTGGTTCCTGGGCACGGAATCCGGCACGGCCCTGGCGGATGTGCTCACCGGCCGCGTCAATCCCTCCGGCCGCCTCGCGATGAGCTTCCCGCAGACGGTGGGCCAGATCCCCGTCTACTATAACCGCATGAACACGGGCCGGCCGCGCCTGACGAACGGGCAGGCGGATCGCTTCATCACGCGCTTCATCGACTGCCCGAACGAGCCGCTCTACCCCTTCGGCTACGGCCTGAGCTACACCAAATTCACGTACTCCGGCCTGCGCGTGGAGCGCAGCGGGGACGGCTGGCAGGTGTGCGTGACCGTGCGCAGCGAGGAGGGGCCGGAGGGCACGGAGACGGTGCAGCTCTACATCCGCGACTGCGCGGCCTCCCGGGTGCGGCCCCTGCAGGAGCTGCGCGGCGTGCAGCGCGTGCGGCTGCTCCCCGGCGAGGAGCGGGAGGTGCGCTTCACGCTCACCGAGGACGACCTCGCCTTCTGGAACGGCGAGGCCTTCGCCGCCGAGCCCGGCGGGTTCCTGGCCATGGCGGGCGGCAGCTCAGACAAGCTGCTTACAGCGCCGTTTTCACTGTAAGCGCGCCTTTCCGCGCCGCCGGGAGAGAGGGAAACCGCTGGGAAAAAAGGAACTCCGGCAGCAAAATGTCTCTCTTTCAAGCGGCGCGCACGGAAACAGGCGTTTTCCCCGAAACTGACGATCCGCGGCCCTGCCGCACGGCGCAAAGGAACCGCCGGGCTGCCATTTCACTGGCTTCCCGGCGGTTTTTTCTGCTTTTTTGGCTCTTTCACAGAGAGAAAAAGCGCAGGCTTCGGCACGGTTCGGGGAAACCTGCGCCGCCATCAGGCGACAGATTGCGTCCCTTTTTGAGGGCGGAAATCTGGAAAATCGTGTCAAAAAATGTGTAGAAGATGACGAAGAAATAAGGAAAACCTTTTCCATTCGTCATTTGCATTTCGGCTTGAAGCGACATGATTCGCCAATAATTTTCTATAGATTTTGCAAAAAAATATCTTGACAACGAATTTTAGCTGTAGTAATATACAAATCGAAGAAAACGTTTTCAAAAAAACAGGAGGCGTACTTATGAGAAAAATCAATAAGCGTATTCTTTCTTTGGGTATTTTGGCTGCCCTTGTTCTCTCCACGACTGCCTGCTCGAGCGGGGCGGACACGTCCAGCGCTGCTGACGGCGACACCGCTTCCACGGGCGACGCCGCTTCCACCGCGGAGGGCGGAGACGAGGCCGGCGACACCGCCAACGTCGGCGGCGAGATCGAGTGGCTGCACATCTGGCCGGAGTACGACGACATCTGGACCGAGGCTGTCGCGGACTTCGAGGCTGAGACCGGCGCGAAGATCAACGTGATCTCCATGAGCTGGGACAAGCTTTCCAACTCCCTGCAGACCTACTTCGCCGCGGGCGACGCCCCGGACGTGATGGCGACCTTCGGCACCGGCTCCTATCAGGCCATGGGCGCGATCGAGAACCTGACCCCCTATCTGACGGCGAATGACAACGAGTGGCTTAACCAGTTCTCGCCCTCCGCGATCGGCGTCGGCAAGGTCGGCGAGGATTACTACGGCATCCCGCTTCGCTCCACCGCCACCCTGCTGATGTACAACAAGACCATCATGGACGACAACGGCTGGACCGAGCCCGCGAACCTCGCTGAGTTCGAGGAGCTCATGGCCAAGATCAAGGACGCCGGCTACACGCCGCTGATTTGCCCCGGCAACCCGGAGGGCTACCAGATCGCCGCTGTCGGCAACAACCTGGCCGAGCATGAGCTCTACAAGTCCGGCAAGCTCGAGACGCCTGAGTACCTGACGGGCCGCGTGTCCGACCTCTCCGCCGAGTACACCGCCGCTGCCACGAAGCTCAGAGAGTGGTTTAACGACGGCTAC
>CALWRP010000185.1 GCA_944383955.1 uncultured Clostridia bacterium | reverse complement strand
GCGAGGGCAAGCCCGCCGTGGACGATTATCTGCGCTTCCTCTCCGGCGGCTGCTCCGCAGACCCGGTCAGCCTGCTGCGCGGGGCCGGCGTCGACATCGCGAGCCCCGCTCCCGTCTCCGACGCGCTGAAGCTGTTTGATCAGCTGATCGGCGAGATGGAAGAACTTACCGCGGAATAATCGCGCTCTTTGGCGAATTCTAACAAACAGAAAAGCCCGGGAAGGCCTCGCGCTTTCCCGGGCTTTTTCCCGTCAGTTAACTTTTTTCGCTGGAAAGCAAGGAAATACGCCGGAAATCTTGATCTTTGTGTCGGGATTTGGTAATATAGCATAGATATTATGCTTTCAGGTCTGTTTCAGGCTTCCACTTTTCGGGGCGGAAAGCGTGAGCCGGATCGGGGAAAGCAATCATTTTTTGTGCCTTGCCGCGGGGGCGGGAGCCTGTTTTTACCCCTTGTCCGCTCTGCGGAGCTCTCCAGACGGCAAAGCCTGATATCGGTTTGAGGAAAGGAAGAAAACGCATGAAACTCAAGAAACTCAAGAAACTGATGGCCCTGCTGCTCGCAGGCGCCATGGCGCTCTCTGTGGCTGCCTGCGGCCAGGACGAGGGCGTGACGAACAATCCGGACGCCTCCAGCGCCACCGCTTCCCAGGCGGAGGAAGACACGGGTGCCCGCCCGGACGAGCCGACCGGCCAGCTGGTGATCGGCTCCACCACGGATTTGGGAAATGATTTCTACGATATGTCGTTTAACCCCAACGCGACGAATGCGGGCGTTTACAGTCTGCTGAATTCCTACAGTGCAGTGGCGCAGACGAAGGAAGGCCAGTTCGTTTATGACGAAACCGTTGTCGCGAGCCATGAAGAGGTGGAGAACGAGGACGGCACGAAGACGTACACCGTCACGATCAACGACGGCCTTGTGTGGAGCGATGGCACCCCGATCACTGCGAAGGATTATGTGTTCACCGCTCTGCTCGAGAGCAGCCCGGAGATGAACGGTATCGGTTATCCCAGCCAGACGGGCTACGCTTATGTCGGCTACGATGAGTTCTATGCCGGCTCTACGGAGAATTTTGCGGGCGTTCATCTTGTGGACGAGATGACCTACTCCGTCACCGTGAAGGCGGAGGAGCTGCCCTTCCATTATGATATCTCCTTTGCTTCCCTGTGGCCGCGCCCGATGCACGTCATCGCGCCGGACTGCGACATTGTGGATTCCGCCGAGGGCGCTTCCATCACCGGCGAGTTTACCACCGAGCTGCTGCAGAAGACCATCAACGATCCCGAGACGGGCTATCGTTACCACCCGTCCGTCGTCTGCGGCCCGTATCTCTTTGAGTCCTACGATACCTCCAGCATGCAGGGCGTTCTGGTGGTGAACCCCAACTATGCCGGTGATTACCGCGGGGTGAAGCCCGTGATTGAGAAGCTGATCATCAAGTCTGTTGACACCGATACGATGATGAACGAGCTCTCTGCCGGTTCCGTCGATTTGCTGTTCACCTGCTCCGGCGCTGACACGATCAACAGCGGTCTGGATCTGGCGGATGAAGGGAAGATCGGATACAGCACTTTCCTGCGAAACGGCTACGGCATGATCTCGTTTGACTGCAGCCAGTTCCCCACCGATTCCCAGAACGTCCGTCAGGCGATTGCCTACTGCCTCGATCGCAACGAGTTTGCCCGCCAGTACTCCGGCGGCTACGCCTCCGTTGTCCATGGCAACTACGGCCTTGCCCAGTGGGAGTATCAGGAGTCCAAGGACTGGATCGATCAGAACCTCGAGACGTATGAGAAGAACATCGACAAGGCCAAGGAGCTCCTCGAGGCCGACGGCTGGAACAAGAACGCCGACGGCAGCGACTATTCCGGCACCGGCACCCGCTACAAGGACGTTGACGGCGAGCTTAAGCCGCTCGTGATTGAGTGGGCGAACTCCGAGGGCAACCCCGTTTCCGAGCTGCTGGCCACCATGCTGCCCGAGGCCATGAAGGAGGCCGGCATGGAGCTGCTCCCCACCACGGTTGATTATTCCACGCTCCTTTCTGCCCGCTACCATCAGGGAGACAAGATGTTCAACATGTTTAACCTTGGTCTCGGCATTCCGTCCCAGAACTCTCCCTGGTACTACTATTCCGACGATCCGCAGTGGATGGTGCCCGGCTATAACAACAACTATATTGCCGACACGGAGCTTTCCAGCGCAGCGCTGGCCATGAAGCCCATTCCGTATGATGATGACGAGGCCTGGCTCACCGCGTGGCAGAATTTCCAGAAGATTTGGAACGAGAAGCTGCCCGACATTCCGCTGTATTCCGACGAGTATCATGACTTCTTTTCTCCGAAGCTCAAGGGCTGGGACGCCAATGATATTTGGAGTTGGAGCAGCGCCCTGCTCGACGCCTGGGTTGTAGAGGAATAAGCTGATTATATCAGGCGGAATCCGTGCTGTGCTTGCTTGCGGATTCCGCCCTCTTTTTTCCGGCGGGAAAACCGCAAATCTGAAACGGGAGGGAACGGTGAATGGGAAAAGGAAGATACCTGATCAAGCGTTTCGTCTACATTGTCTTTGTATTCTTTATCATTTCGATTCTGATGTTTGCAATCTATAAGGCGATGCCCGGCGATCCGGTTGTCATGATGCTCGGAGATATCCAAAGCTCCATGAAGCCGGATGCGTATCAGGCTCTCTATGAGCAGACAAAGGAAATGCTCGGTCTGAATCAGAACGTCGTCGTCCAGTATTTTGTCTGGATCGGCAACATGCTGACGGGAGATTTCGGGTTTTCCACGCAGTATAAGCGGGAGGTTATCCAGATCATCGGCGCGCCGATGACGAATACCATCATGCTCAACCTCTTCGCGATGGTTGTGGTCTTTCTCATCTCCATTCCGCTCGGCATTGCCACGGCGGTGCGCAAGAACGGCGTGTTCGACAAGGCGGTGCAGGTGCTCACCATTGTGGGCTACTCCATCCCCGCGTTCATCATCGCCCTGCTCGCGATTTTCGCCTTCGCCGTGAAAATTCCCATCTTCCCGATCAGCGGCCTGAAGACGGCAGGTTCGAACGCCGCGGGACTGCAGGAAGCTCTCGACATGCTCTGGCATATGACGCTGCCCGTTCTCGTCATGTCGGTTTCCGGCATCGGCGGCATCACGCGCTATGTGCGCGCGGCGATGATTGACGTGCTGCGCATGGACTATATCAAGACGGCGCGCGCCAAGGGCCTGCGCGAGAAGACGGTCATCTATATCCACGCCTTCCGCAACGCCCTGATTCCGATTGTAACGATCACGACATGGTGGATCATCGGCCTGTTCGGCGGCTCGATCGTCATCGAGTCCGTCTTCCTGATTCCCGGCCTCGGCAAGATGCTGATTGATTCTCTCATGCAGCGCGATTTCTCCGTCGTGCTCACGATGCAGATGTTCTATGTCGTGCTCTCGCTGTGCGGAAACGTGCTGATGGATATCGCCTACACCGTGGTGGACCCGCGCGTCCGCCTCGAGAATTAAAGGGGGGAGACGTATGCCGAAGAAAGAAAAAAGAGCCCCGCGCCGTTCCACGGCGGCCAAGGCCGCGCAGCGGATGGTGGTGGGCGGTCTCCCGCAGGAGGAAGAGGAGGTTCTCCAGAGCCCCCTGCAGATGGTGGTGCACTCCTTCCTCCGCGACAAGGTCGCCATGACGGGCCTTGTCCTGTTCCTTGTGATCTTCCTGTGCTGCATCGTCCTTCCCTTCTTCTATCCGATTGATCTGTACTACCAGGACGTCACGCAGGCGAACGTCGCGCCCGGCTTCAGCATGCTGAACGTTCCCTCGAAGCTTTCGGGCAACGCGCAGCAGCTCTCCGTCGGCAGCACCTTCTCCGTGGGCATCGACAAGGACGGAAACGTCTATGAGTGGGGCACCTTCCCCACAGACAAGCTCAAGAATATCCCCAGCACGAGCGAGACGGGCAAGCTGACGATGATCTCCGCCGGCCTGGACCACGTCGTCGCCGCCAATGAGGACGGCCAGATCTTCACCTGGGGCAACGACCGCATGGGCCTTGCCTCCATCCCGCTCGAGCTGCGCTCCGGCGGCAATGACATCAAGCAGATCCTGGCGGGCTACCAGATCTCTCTGGCTCTCACCGAAGACGGCGAGATGTACAACTGGGGCAGTGATTACCTGCTCTCCATCACCTATCCCGAGGGCGTGCAGGGCAATATCGAGAAGTTTGCCGCCAGCACGAACATTGTGATGGTGCTGACGAAGGACGGCGAGGTGGTGCCGCTCACGGGCAAAACCTCCGCCTACACGGCCATTCCCGAGGAGATTCAGGGGAACGCCGTGGATCTGGCTCTCACCGATGAGAGCGCCGCCGCTGTCACCTCCGACGGCAGGGTTTACACCTGGGGCAACAACATCAAGGGCTCTCTGAATATTCCGGAGGAGATTCAGGGCCAGGTGGCCTCCATCTCCGGCGGCCGCTACCACTTCACCGCCATCCTGAACGACGGCTCCGCCGTCAGCTGGGGCGACAACACCCACGGCCAGGCGAGCGCCCCCGCCGTCAGCGAGAAGATCGCGGAGGTGGACGCCGGCTACTACGCGAACTACGCCATCACCGAGAGCGGCAAGGTCGTCTCCTGGGGCCTGAAGGGCTACCTGATGGGCACCGACGCCTTCGGCCGCGATATCTTCCGCCGCCTGCTCGTCGGCGGCCGCATGACGATGACCGTCGGCGCGATTGCCGTTATCATTTCGAGCATCATCGGAATTCTGATCGGCGGCATTTCCGGCTATAAGGGCGGCAAGGTGGACAACCTGCTCATGCGTCTGGCGGAGATTGTCTCCTCGATTCCGTTTTTGCCGTTCTGTATCATTCTCTCCTCGATTCTCGGCAACAGCATCAGCGAGACGCAGCGCATTATCCTCATCATGGTGATCCTCGGCGTGCTCTCCTGGCCGGGCATTGCCCGCCTGGTGCGCGGCAGCGTGCTCGCCGAGCGCGAGCAGGAGTTCGTCACGGCGGCGAAGGCGCTGGGCGTCAAGGAGTTCGGCATCATCTTCCGCCACATCCTGCCGAACATCGTCACCGTTATCATCGTCAACGCCACGCTCGACTTCGCGACCTGCATGCTCACCGAGTCGTCCCTGTCCTTCATCGGCTTCGGCGTCAACGAGCCGAACGCGACCTGGGGCAACATGCTCACCGGCGCGCAGAACGGCACGGTGATCGAAAACTACTGGTGGCGCTGGGTGTTCCCGGCCTCCGTGCTCGGCATCTGCACCATCAGCATCAACTGCATCGGCGACGGCCTGCGTGACGCCATCGATCCGAAGTCGAAAGAGAGGTGAGCCGCGCGATGAGTTTGCTTGAAGTCAAGAACCTCCACACGTATTTCAAGACGAAAAAGGGCATCGTCAAGGCCGTCAACGACGTGACCTACAGCCTCGACGAGGGCAAGACCCTCGGCATCGTCGGCGAGTCCGGCTCCGGCAAGAGCGTTTCCGCCATGAGCATCATCAAGCTCCTCGACGGCAACGGCTATATCGAGAGCGGCGACATCACCTTCAACGGCCGCGATATCCTCAAAGCCACGGATAAGGACATGTACCACATCCGCGGCAATGAGATCTCCGTCATTTTCCAGGAGCCGATGACCTCGCTCAACCCGGTGTTCACCATCGAGCGCCAGATCGGCGAGGTGCTGCAGATTCACCAGAAGCTCAGCAAGAAGGAGGCCCGCGCCAAGGTGGCGAGTCTGCTGGCCGACGTCAAGATCCCCAACCCGGAGCGCGTCGCGAAGCAGTATCCCTTCCAGCTCTCCGGCGGCATGCGGCAGCGCGTCATGATCGCCATGGCCCTGGCCTGCCGCCCGAAGCTCCTCATTGCCGACGAGCCGACCACGGCCCTCGACGTGACGATTCAGGCGCAGATTTTGAAGCTCATGAACGAGCTCAAGGAGCAGACCGGCACCTCGATCCTCTTCATCACCCACGACCTCGGCGTCATCCACGAGATGGCCGACGAGGTGGCTGTCATGTACTGCGGCCAGATCGTCGAGAAGGCCGACGCGAAGACCATCTTCCACAACGGCGTCTATTCGCACCCCTACACCGAGGCTCTCATGACCTCGATCCCGCGCCTGAATACGCCCAAGGGCAAGCGCCTCGAGGCAATCCCCGGCGCGGTGCCGAACCCGCTGTATCTGCCGCAGGGCTGCAAGTTCGCCCCGCGCTGCAAATACTGCACGCAGAAGTGCAAAGAGGCCGAGCCGCCGCTGCAGGAGGTCGCGCCGAATCATCTTGTCCGCTGTTTCTATGCGGAGAAAGCGGGGAGGAAAGACCATGTCGAATGAGAACCGTAACGTTCTGCTCGAGGTGCGCGATCTCAAGCAGTATTTCCCCGTGAAGAAGACGAAGCTGCGCGAGGAGCAGCGCTATGTGCGCGCCAACGACGGCATCACCCTCGACATCTACGAGGGCGAGACGCTCGGCCTCGTGGGCGAGTCCGGCTGCGGCAAGTCGACCTTCGGCCGCACGCTGCTGCAGCTCTATCCGCAGACGCACGGCGAGGTCATTTACCACAAGGACGGCAGGGAGATCGACCTCAAATCGCTGCCAAAGGAGGAGATGCGCGTCCTGCGCAAGGATCTGCAGCTCATCTTCCAGGACCCGTATTCCTCGCTCAACCCCCGCATGACGGTCGGCCAGATCATCGGCGAGGGCCTCACGTCTCACGGCATCTACAAGCGCGGCGATCCGGCCATGCGCGACTATATCTTTGAGGTGATGGAAAACTGCGGCCTTGCGACGTATATGTTCGGCCGCTACCCGCACCAGTTCTCCGGCGGCCAGCGCCAGAGAATCGGCATCGCCAGAAGCCTGGCGCTCAGGCCGCGCTTCGTCGTCTGCGACGAGGCCGTCTCCGCACTGGACGTGTCCATCCAGTCGCAGATCCTCAACCTGCTCTCCGACCTCAAGGAGAAGCAGAAGCTGACGTATCTGTTCATCACGCACGATCTGAGCGTCGTCAAGTATATCAGCGACCGCATCGGCGTCATGTATCTCGGCAACATGGTGGAGCTCGCCCCCACAGAGGAGCTCTTCGAGAACACGAAGCATCCGTACACCGAGGCCCTTCTCTCCGCGATCCCCGTGGTGGACGAGGAAGACAAGCGCGAGCGCATCCTGCTCGAGGGCGACATCCCGAGCCCGGTCAATCCGCCCAAGGGCTGCAAGTTCCACACCCGCTGCCGCTATTGCCAGAAGAAGTGCACGGAAGAGGTGCCCGAGTGGATCAACATCGGGAACAACCACTATGTTGCCTGCCACTTCCCCCTCAACGGAGAGAAAGGATAAACGATGCTGTTCGGGAAAAAGATCAACCGGGTTGTCGATGTGAAGAAGGCCGAGGAGCGCTTCGCGAAGGACCGCGAGCAGCTGCCTCTCGAGAAGAAGGACAAGCCCGCGATGATACTCGCGGCGCTGATCGTCTTTGTGCCCGCATTCCTCCTCGTGCTGGCCGTCTTCGCCCTCGTTCTGTATCTGTTTTTCTTCCGTTTCCTGTAAAGTTAAGCGGCTCTCCGCGCTCCGGCGCGGGGAGCCGCTTTAGACTGTCGAAAAAGGTGCCAAAGAGCAAAACACAAAAGTTTCGCCCGCCTTTTCAAAGGCGGCGGGGCGCGGGGCAGAGCCCCGACCACTCAGCTGCCGGTAAACCGATCCTAGCGCGAAGCCCAAAAAAGCCAGGAAAAACAGCGAAGCGTCTTTTTCCGGACGGCGGCGCACTCCTGTACTTTTCTCCACGCAACTCTTTTTAGCAAGCATACCAGAAAGCTTCGGTTTCTGGTGATGATTTCGCGCAAATGGGATACGATAAAGAAAACGGAATCGCACAGCGCAAAGGAGGAGTTCTCATGATGTACCAGACGCCCGAATCGGCGCACCGCGCCCTCTCCGCGCCGTCCGGCTGCAGCGCCCTGAGCTGGAGCGCGGCAGACGGCAGCCATCTCTGGGGCCGCAACCTCGACTTCAACCGCCTCGCGGAGGGGACGGCCCTCACCTTCTCCCCGCGCGGCACAGTTTACCACACCTGCGGCTGCGAGCTCGAGCGCAGCGCCTGCCCGGAGACGGCCCGCACCGCGCGCTATGCCGCCCTCGGCACGGGCCTGCTCTTTCCGCCCGCCTTTCCCGTCCTCTACGAGGGCGTCAACGAGCGCGGCCTGATGGGCGGCCAGCTCTATTACCGCGGCTTTGCCGCCTATGAGGGCGAGGCCCGCCCCGGCACGCAGCCCCTGCAGCCGCCCTTCGTCGTCTCGCACTGCCTGGCCCAGTGCGCCACCGTGCAGGAGGTGGTCCGCCTCCTGCGGGAGGAGTTCACGCTCGTCTCCGTGCCGCTGCTCGGGGCCGTTCCCCCGCTGCACTGGTCGTTCTGCGACCGCACGGGCGAGACGGTCGTCATCGAGCCGGACGCGGACGGCCTGCACATCTACCGGAATACGCTCGGCGTGATGACGAACAGCCCCGGCTACGGCTGGCACCGCACGAACCTGCTCAACTATGCTGCTCTGCGCGACCTCGACCACGACGGCGTCGAATTCTGCGGCGACCGCCAGGCGCAGTGCTTCTCCGGCAGCGGAGCGCAGGGCCTCCCCGGCGACTGGAGCTCTCCCTCGCGCTTTGTGCGCCTGGCCTTCCTCCGCCACACGGCCGCCAAAGCCCCCGGCGAGGAGGAGGCCGTGGCCCGCATGTTCCGCCTCCTGCAGAGCGCCGCCTTTCCGCTGGGCGCGGTGCGCGTGAGCGAGCCCGGCGAGCCCACCGCCCTCGACAAGGGCGTCGTGGAGTTCGACTACACGATCTACACGGCGATCTACTGCGCGGAGTCGCTGCGCGCCTACTGGACGACGTATGAGGACCAGCGCGTGCGCTGCGCGGATCTGAACCGCCTTCTGGCGCGGGGGGAGCCCGTGCAGTTCGCCTTCTCCCGCCGCCCCGATTTTCTGCTGCTCACCGAAGAGGCGTGAGCGCACGGCAAGACCCCTTTGCGGCGCAGGCCGCAAAGGGGTCTTTTCCATCTTCCCGGCTTGCCGCGGGAAAAGCGCTTACACCGGAATCAGGGCGACGAGGGCGCACAGCGCCGCGCCGCAGAGGGTCGGCACAAGAAAGGCGGCGGCCGTCCATTTGAGGCTCTTCGTCTCGCGGAAGATGGTCGCCAGAGTGGTGGCGCACGGCCAGTGCAGCAGGGTGAAGAGCACCATGCAGGCCGCCGTCTTCCATGTCCAGCCGTTGGCGATCAGCAGCGATTGCAGCTGCGGCAGCGAGAGCTCGGAAAGGCTCCCCTGCGCCATGTACGTCATGATGAGAATCGGCACCACAATCTCGTTGGCCGGCAGGCCGAGCACGAAGGCCAGCAGAATCGGCCCGTCGAGGCCCACGGCCCGCCCGAGCGGATCCAGGGCGGCGGCGCAGTGCGAGAGCAGGCTGGTCCCTCCCGCGTCCACGTTCGCCAGAATCCACAGCAGCAGCCCCGCCGGAGCCGCCACCGCCGCGGCCCGCGCCAGCACAAACACCGTGCGGTCAAACAGCGAGCGCACGAGAATCTGTCCCACCTGCGGCCTGCGGTACGGCGGCAGCTCCAGGGTGAACGACGACGGCACGCCGCGCAGAATGGTGGCCGAGAGCAGCCGCGAGACGAGGAAGGTCATGCCCACGCCGAGCAGAATCACGCCCGTGAGCAGCAGCGCCGGAACGATGCCGCCCGCGCTGCCCGCGGCGAAGAAGATGGTCAGGATGGTGATGAGCGTCGGGAACCGGCCGTTGCAGGGCACAAAGCTGTTCGTCACGGTGGCCAGCAGGCGTTCGCGCGGGGAATCGATGATCCGGCAGCCCACCACGCCCGCGGCGTTGCAGCCGAAGCCCATGCACATCGTGAGCGCCTGCTTGCCGCAGGCGTGCGCCTTCTGGAAGGCGTGGTCGAGGTTGAACGCCACGCGCGGCAGATAGCCGAAATCCTCCAGAATCGTGAACAGCGGGAAGAAGATCGCCATCGGCGGCAGCATCACGGACACCACCCACCACAGCACGCGGTACATGCCGTGCACGGCGGCTCCCGTCAGCCACTCCGGCGCGCCCCAGCCGTTCAGCAGCCGGGCAAGCTCCTCCTCCGACCATGCCCCCAGCGCGCCCAGCAGCTCAGACGGCCCGTTCGCCCCGGCGATCGTCAGCCAGAACACGAGGGCGAGCAGCAGCAGCATCACCGGGATTCCCGTCCAGCGGCTCGTGAACAGCCGGTCGAGCCTTCTGTCCCGCGCGAACCCGCCGTCGGGCGGGGCCGTCACGCAGGCCCCGGCGATCCGCTCGGCCTCCGCGATCAGTCTTCCGGCCACGAGATCCTGCAGCAGCCCCGCGTCCACGCCCTCCGCGGCCAGCGCCCTGCGCACCTGCCCCGCCTCCCGGCGGATTTCCTCCGCGGCCGGCAGCCGCTTCACAAACGCCGCGAAGTCCTCCGTCCAGCTCTCCTCGGGCTCGAGCAGCCGCAGGCTCAGCCAGCGCGGCGAGGGTCCGGGCCGCGGAAGACCCCGCAGGAGCGGCAGCAGCCGCTCCGCTGCCCGCTCGATCGCCGGGCTGTAGCGCACGCGCGGCGGCTGCGGGGCCTCCCCGCGGGAGACCTCCGCCACGGCCCGCATCAGGTCGTCGAGGCCCCGGCGGCTCCTGGCGCTGGCTGCCGTCACCGGCACGCCCAGCAGCTCCCGCAGCCGGGCGAGGTCGACACGCACACCCTTGCGCCGGGCTTCGTCCATCAGGTTGACGCAGACGGCGCACCGCGGCTGGATCTCGATCGCCTGCAGCACCAGGTTGAGGTTGCGCTCGAGGCATGTCGCGTCGCACACGATGACGGCGGCGTCCGCCCCGCCGAAGCACAGAAAGTCGCGGGCGGCCTCCTCCTCCGCGGAGTTGGCGAAGAGCGAGTATGTGCCGGGGATGTCGACCAGCACATACGGCTTCCCCTCAAACCGGCAGAGGCCCTGCGCCGTCGTCACCGTCTTGCCCGGCCAGTTGCCGGTGTGCTGCCGCAGCCCCGTCAGAGCGTTCACCACGGTGCTCTTGCCCACGTTCGGGTTCCCGCCCACGGCGATCACCCGCGTCGCCGGGTCGCTGCGGTCGATGCTCAGTCCCGTGTCAAGCGCGGCCGCTCCCGTTGACTGCGCGGTCAGGCCCATCGCCGGTTCCCCCCTTCATCAGGATGGCGCCCGCGTCCTGCCGGCGCAGCGCGATGACCGCGCCCCGGATCAGATAGGCGGCCGGGTCGCCGCACGGGCTCTTCTGCAGGCAGACGACGCGAGCGCCGTCCGTCAGCCCCAGATCGCGCAGCCGCCGCCGGATGGGCCCGACCGCTCCCAGCTCTCCCACATATGCTTCCTGCCCCTCCTTTAAAGCGGACAGGGGAATCGTTTGGTTCATGGCAAAAACTCCTTCCAAAAGCCGGAGTGCCTTTCCCCGGCACTCCGCCCTCTTCATTTCAGTTTCCCATTCCATAATAATCAGCACCCCTCATTTTTGCCCCAGGCGCAGGAAAAGCCCGAACGCCATGCGGTGCACAGAGCCCCCAATGAAATCACAGGGACGGGCGGCGGGCTGCCCCGCGGGGAGCGGGGGCGTGCGGCTGTTCTGCCGTCTTTCGATCGAAAATCAGAGAAAAGGAGCAGACAGAAGCGCTGGAAAGCGGTATAATGGGGGAAAGGGGGCGGGGCGCAGGGCTCCGCCGGAGACGATTGTTTGGAAAGGGAGAAAGCTGATGGCAAAGGTAATTTTTATCATGACGGATTCCCAGCGCTACGATATGGTCAACGCCAACGCGCACACCGGGCTCACAACGCCCTGCCTCGACCGCCTGGCCGCCCAGGGCGTGCGCTTCACCCGCGCCTACACCACCCAGCCGGTCTGCCAGCCGGCCCGCGCCGGCCTCTTCACGGGCCTCTATCCCCATTCCTGCAACAGCTGGACGAACTCGGTGGCCCTCTCCGCGGACGTGCACACCGTCGGCCAGCGGCTGCGCGACCATGGGGTTCACACCGCCTACATCGGCAAATGGCATCTCGACGGCGGCGACTACTTCGGCCTCGGAAAGTGCCCGGACGGCTGGGACCCCGCCTACTGGTACGACATGCGCAACTACCTCGACGAGCTCACCCCCGAGGAGCGCTTCGCCTCCCGCCAGACCTCCACCATGGAGGAGCGGGACATTCCCTCCTCCTTCACCTACGCCCACCGCTGCTCCGACCGCGCCATCCGCTTCCTGCAGGAGCACGGCGGGGAGGAAAACTTCCTGCTCTGCGTCTCCTACGACGAGCCGCACCATCCCTATCTCTGCCCGCGCGAATACTGGGAGCCGTACAGGGACTATGAATTCCCGAGATCGCCGAATGTGGAGGACACGCTCGAGGGCAAGCCCGACTATCAGCGCGTGTGGGCCGGGGACAAGTGGAAGCAGGACAGGAGCGCCGTGCGCATCCGCGATCCCTTCTATTTCGGCTGCAACTCCTTCGCCGACGCCCAGATTGGCCGCGTGCTCGACGCCGTGGAGCAGTACGCCGGGGAGGACGCCTACGTCTTCTATACCTCCGACCACGGCGACTTCCTCGAATCGCACTGCCTGAGCGGCAAGGGCCCCGCCGCTTACGACGAGATCACCCACATTCCCTTCTTCCTCAAGGGCCCCGGAATCCCGGCCGGCTCCGTCTGCGAGGAGCCCGTCTCGCACATCTCGGTGGCCCCCGCCATCCTGGAGCTCTTCGGCCTGGAGCGCCCGCCCGTTTTTGCCGGGCAGAGCCTGCTGCCGCAGGCGCGCGGCGAGGTCTCCCGCGTCAGCGACTACTGCTTCATTGAGTTCGGCCGCTACGAGATCGACCACGACACCTTCGGCGCCTTCCAGCCCATGCGCGCCGCCTTCGACGGCCGCTACAAGCTCAGCATCAACCTGCTCTCGCAGGATGAATTTTACGATCTGCAGGAGGACCCGCACGAGCTTGTCAACCGCATCGGCGATCCCGCCTGCTATGCGGACATCTGCCGCCTGCACGACGCGATTCTCGACAACATGAACCGCACGCGCGATCCCTTCCGCGGCTACTACTGGCACCGCCGCCCGTGGCGCAGGGACGCCCCCGCCGCCACCTGGGAGTATACCGGCTGCACCCGCCAGTCCGAGAACGACTACGAGGAGCGCCAGCTCGACTATTCGACCGGCCTCACCATGGAATCCGCCACGCGCAAAAAGTAACGAAGCGAAAAAACGGAGGGCCTTCCCTGTCAAGGGGAAAGCCCTCCGTTTTGCTGTCTGTTCCTGGGAAAACGGGTGAACGCAAAGCCTTTTGCCCGCTTTTTGTGGAAATTGCGCGGCTGTAAGAGATGAAAAGCAATATGTCTTTACAGCTCGTAGTCCACACAGGCGCGGCCGCAGGTGTTCTCGTGCACGATCGATTTGATGGCGAGGTGCGCCGGATGGTTCTGGTAGCCGCGCTCCGCCTCGCGGGACGTAAACTCGCACAGCAGGGCCAGGTCGAACTCCCCGCCGTTGTAGTTTTCGCCGAGCTCAATCGCCGTCAGCCCCTCGACGACGCCGAGCAGGGCGTGAAAGCGGGCGCCCAGATCGGCCGCGAGCTCCGCCTGGCGGGCCTTCGCCGCCTCCGTCAGCTTCCAGCAAACAATGTGTTTGACCATAATGTGAATTCCTCCCTGTAGTATTTTCATTCTAAAATACGATTTGGAATGACTTTTTTCGCCCCAATGCGGCAAAATCAGAGCTGCCCGGCGTCACTCGTGCTTCTGGTTCCCGTATTTGCCGATCCCGAGATCGTTGCCGAGCACGGAGCCGAAGGAGAGCGCGTCGCGGCCGAATTTGTCGCGGATTTTGTCGAGCGCCGTCTCCAGATGCTCCTGCTTTTCGCGTTTCCCGGCGGCGCCCGTCTCGAAGAGGCTGAGCTGCTCGCCGGAGGCGTCCTCCGGCACAATGCCGGAGCCGGTCACGGTGAGCATGCGGATCGGCGCCTTCTCGTTCCACGAGGCGGCGATCAGCTCGAGGGCGGCAGCCTTGATCTCCGCGGCCAGCGAGGTGGGGGAGGGCAGCCGCTTCTGCCGGGTGATGGTGTGAAAGCTCGGGCTGCGAATCGTCACCTGCACGGTGGTGCATTTGACACGGTGGCGGCGCATGCGGGCCGCCGTGGAGTCCGCGAGCACGGACACGGCCAGGGAGATATCCTGCCCTCCGGCCAGGTCGCGGCGGAAGGTCATCCCGTTGCCCACAGACTTGACCTCCCGCGCCTCGTCGAAACGGCGCACGGGCGCGTCGTCGAGGCCGTTCGCCATGTCCCACAGGCCGCCGCCGCTCTTGCCCAGCAGGGAGACGAGCGTTTCCCGCCTTGCTCCCGCCAGATCCCCGATGGTGTGAATCCCCGTCTGCCGCAGCCGTTTGGCCGCGCTTTCCCCCACGAAGAGAAAGCGCTCGACCGGCAGCGGATACAGCAGCGCCCGGTAGGTGTCGCGCGAGAGCACGGTGGTCGCGTTCGGCTTTTTATAGTCGCTGCCGAGCTTGGCGAAGGTTTTGTTGAAGGAGACGCCCACGGAGATCGTCAGCCCCGTCTCCTCCTCCACCACGCGGCGCAGCTCGTCGGCGATCTCCGGCCCGGAGCCGAAGAGCAGCCCGCTGCCCGTCACGTCCAGCCAGCTCTCGTCGATGCTGAACGGCTCCACCTGATCGGTGTACCGCAGGTAGATCTCGTTCACCAGCCGCGAGTATTTGACATACTCCGCGCGGTGCGGCGGGGCGAGCACGAGGCCGGGACATTTGCGCTGCGCCTGCCAGATGGTTTCCGCCGTCTGCACGCCGTACCGCTTGGCCTTCTCGTTCTTTGCCAGGATGATCCCGTGGCGGCTGTCCGGATCGCCGCACACGGCCATCGGCACGTCGCGGTATTCCGGGTGCAGCAGGCACTCCACAGAGGCGTAGAAGGCGTTGCAGTCGCAGTGCAGGATGATGCGATCCGTCATCTCAAAAGCGGTATTGCATCCGGCAGAGCGTCGTCTCAAAGCCGTTGCGCTCATAGAGGCGCACGGCGCTCCGGTTTTCCGGCAGCACGTTGAGCTCCATGTGCTCGAGGCCGCGTCCGCGCGCCCAGTCCTTCGCCGCGTCGATGAGGCTCGAGCCGATGCCGATCTCGCGCAGCTCGGAAGCGACCACGAGATCCATCAGGTAGGCGAAGCGGTGCGGCGTCAGGCAGTCGAACGGCGCGGTCGTCTGCTCCGCCAGCACGGCGAAGCCCACGGGCTTTCCGTCCTGCACGGCCACGAGGATCTCGCCCTCCGGGCTGTCGATCAGCTTTTGCAGGAAGGCCTCCTTCGGCTCCGCGGCGCGGAAATTGTACGGCTGCAGCCGGGCAGCCTCCTCGAACAAGTCGCGGTACAGCGCCAGAAGGGCGGGGATATCCGCGGAAACGGCCGCTCTGATTTCCATAGCATCAACCTCTTTCGTTTTCAGAGCACGGGCGGGCTCAGTCCCGCCCGTGTAAGCCTATTATACTCCCTTTGTCCGCTCTTTTCCACCGGTGCGCTCCTTTTTCTGTCCCCGTTTTCGGCAGCTGCGGGCGGGAGAGCGGGATCGATTCCCGAAAAACGGGCCGATCGCCGCCGCGGCGATCGGCCCGTCCGGCACGGCGCGTCCCGTTGCCCCCGGGAAGCGCGCCGGCTTATCTGCGGTCGAATTCAGGATTGAAGGCGTAGAAGTTCTTCGAATCGAGCTTGTCGGTCGTCAGGCGCAGGCCCTCGCCGAAGCGCTGGAAGTGCACCACCTCGCGCTCGCGCAGGAAGCGGATCGGGTCGGCCACGTCCGGGTCGTCGCAGTAGCGCAGGATATTGTCGTACGTCGTCCTGGCCTTCTGTTCTGCCGCATCTGTCGTCGAACAACATAAACGTTATGGATTCTAAAAGTTCCAGTGAATTTTAATGGGAATCACCGAAGTCCCCTTTTCCCGTTTGCCTACCTCGATGTAATCAATGAGCTGTTCCACCATGGGGCGCGTCAAGTGATCCATATCGACGTATTCATCAATCATTTGCTTTCTGCTGCGTGCCGTTTTCATTTTCAGCGTGATCAGTTCCATTTCACGTTCCAGATTGGCAGCGCAGGCCGCATACTGTTCTTTTTCTTTGCTGAGCTGCTCTTTGAGCTCCATAAACTCATTTTCGGACAACAGCCCTTTGACTTTATCAAGATAGATAGACGATATCCCCTTGACGCACTCGGCAATCTTTTTTTGCATCTCCGCAGATTGCGTCCGCAAAGTTTTCACTTTACCTTCAAGCCTGTCTTGAAACGCCACCCGCGCCTCCAGTTCTTCTCTGTCCAGATATTGTTCGGACAGCTGGCGAAGCTCGTGTAAAACAGCTTCCTCCAACCGATCAATGGAGATAAAGGAACCGATACAGACATCTTTCGCAACATGGCGGCTTGAGCATTGCAAATAGTGCTTACCGCGGTTTTTGGAAGAGCGCATGGTATATCCGCAATTCATGCAGCGAACCTTTTTGGCAAAGATTCCAACCTCTCCTGTGATAAACGGCCTGGCTCTTTGCGCAATCATAGATTGCACCTGGTTCCACAAGTCTCTGTCGATGATCGGTTCATGCGTTCCTTCCACAATGTACCATTCGCTTTTCGGACGCGGTTTATTCTTTTTGGATTTGTATGAAACGCTGCCATACTTTCCCTGTACCATGTTGCCAATGTAAATTTCATTTGTCAGCATATCGGCAATCGAAAAATACTTCCAAAGCGTGGCCGCTTTCGTTTTTGGCTGCCGGTAGCGAAGCCCCTTTAAACGTTTGTATTCCGTCGGGTTCGGAATGCCGCGTTCATTCAGCATCTTGGCAATCGCCATTTTTCCATATCCATGAGCAAACAAGGTAAACACTTCGCGGACAACTGCCGCCGCTTCCTCGTCAATGATCAAATGGCCCTTTTGGTTCGGATCTTTCTGATATCCATAGAGAGCGAAGGCTCCTATGTGAAAGCCCTGCTGACGTTTCGCATCAAATACCTTTTTTATGTTTTCAGACAAATCCTCTAAGTACCATTCGTTGATCAATCCGTTAATCTGACGCGCCTTTTTGTTTCCCTTGTTGTCGGTGTCGGCGTTGTCCACAATGCTGACAAAGCGGATCCCCCAAAGAGGGAACAAGCCGTGAATATATTTCTCCACCAGTTCCATCTCTCTGGTAAACCGTGACTGCGTTTTACAAAGGACGATGTCAAAATTCCTGCTTTCCGCATCCCGCAGCAATCTGTTAAACTCTGGCCTGTTGCGATCGGCGCCTGTATAGTCATCGTCACTGTAGATATCGTAAAGCTCCCACCCCTTTTCCATCATGTAGTTGAGCAATATGGTTTTTTGATTCCGTATGCTCTCGCTGTCATCTGTAATTTGCAGCTTGTTTTTGTCCTCCTCGGACAGGCGGCAATAGATTGCGGCTTTCATCTTAATTCCTCCCACAGGGGGCGGTTTCAGACAGTTCACAGTTTTATTGGTGACACAATTTTTCTGAAAAGTCAAGGGGTTTTCCAAGGGCTGGAACCCTCCTTGCTTTTTTCCAACAGATTGATGAGTTCCACCCATCTGTTGGTGTATTCCGTTTTCAAAGATTCCTTGCCGCCTTTGAAATCATTGAAAGTTTTGATGGTGATTGATTTAGGCATGGCAATCCCTCCATTCCAGGGAAACGTTCCCTATCCTAAAGGTATTGCCGCGGTTGAACTGAATATGACCAGTTCTCTCAACTTCTTTGCTTTTCAACTTCCTTTCCCAGAAGAACTCTGCCTTGCCCAAGGAGAGCTTCTCTGCAAAAGAAGCCGATTCCATGCAAATAAACCTCCAAAAATGAAAGAATATAGTCCCGCTGGCGTCAGCCGCAATGGATGACGCACAGGGCTGCCGGCGCAGATTTTTTCTATCTGCCTTATCGCTGTGTCCTTATACCTACAAGAGTATCATTGTAATCGCCCCCATAAAAAATTCAGAAAGAACGCTTTATAAAAGCTTAGGCTTGATCATACTTCATTCGCTTTAAAAAAGCAAATAAGAGGATCTCGCTGTATTTTGATAATGCTCTCAAAAATTTGGGGGACTGCTCATTAAAAAAAGTGATATGTATGCGGGAGAAATCACAAATTTCCACATTTTATTTTTTGTTGAACAAACCAGAAAAACAGGCCGGAATCTGTGGAAATACACAAATTCCGGCCTGCTTTTCTTTTTCAAGGCTTCGAATCAAGCGGGAGAGTCCGCTTTACCCTCCTCTTTTATCCGGGCTTTTCTGTTTGTGTTGGCCATGGCGGCTCCTTCTACGGTTTCGCAAACATCCAGCCCGCCTGTGCTGTTCAGCTTTACGCCGCCAATTGAAATTAGTGTGAGCATTGCCAGAAGCTTTCCCTCGCTGACCATCTCCACACCACAACGATTTGTCACAAGCTCATATTCATTCCCCGCTTTGCTGTTGAGTACACGAACAAGAGCATAATATTTGCCGCTGATGGCTGCATCCTCATTTTCAAAAATGGGGGTAAAGGTTGCCAGTCCGGTTTTTGCCAACAGGGAAGTAGTAAACGCTTCATCCATGACAACGTGATTGTTTGCATCCAGCTTTAAGCCGTTGATTTTCTCGCCCTGTGCCATTTTTTCCTTCACTTGCTTATCGCTGTAAAAGGTAAAATCTCTTGTTTTGTTCAGGTAAACGCACCAGCCCTCACGGCGCTTTCCCAGCTTTTCCTCATACACGACAGTTGCTTTACACATTTTCTTTTCCTCCTTTGTTTTATCAGGTTCTTTCTCAACCTCTGAATTTATTCTAACGCTGGAGGAGTTTTTTGGCTGCTGACGGAATGCCCGGACTTTTCCCGCGCCGTCTGGTGAGAATACAGGGGCACATCGCCATGCAGTCGATGCTTCATTTCTGTGTATTCTGATACAGTGAGCCGGAATGCTCCGGGTATTTACACAGAGTAGGGGGGAGGTGCTTCTTTCATTGTAAATTGGCTCTCGTGCATAGGCTCGTCTTATTTGTCATGGAGGCCGGTTTGGTAAACTACAGGCATCCGACGGTACTATCTATTTTGCTTTTCAACAAGCTGATGTCATGTTAAAATCTTATTATTTTCCCTTCCCTCCATTCCTTCTCATTTTTTATTTTTATCCCGTTTTACCCCCTTTTTTCTCTCCTTTTCTCAAAAAAATCCCTTATCAAATCAACCTAAATCAAATTTAACGATTTTTTTGGAATTACACTTCATTGTAATTTAACGACACCCTCTTTATTGTCATAGAGAAGAAGTCGATTCTCTCTTCACTAGTCTTTTATATGCTGGAGAAGAAATGTCCTATTTTTGTGGCGGATGTCGAAAAGAAAAGGACGGGTTTTTCTTTCCCGTCCCTGCATTTTTCCTTCCCTGATATGTTATGATTTGATTCCCCAGCGTTTTGCCAATGCCTTTGTCACAGGATTCAACAGTTCAACATC
>CALWRP010000184.1 GCA_944383955.1 uncultured Clostridia bacterium | reverse complement strand
CCCTGCGGGCGCAGGAGCCAGTTGACCCAGCTGACGGCGGTGGAGGCGCGGCGGGAGAGGGTCTTTTCGCTCCACACGTCCGGGGGACGCTCGGTGCGCAGGAGCTCGCGGGCCTCCTCGACGGTGACGGCGGAGGGCTTGTGCGCGCCGAGGCTGAGCAGCGAGCGGAACACGCGGCTGCGGGCCATGCGCGAGGTGAGGGCGGCCTGCCGCTTGCGGTAGCCGAGAGAGAGCAGACGGCGGCCCTCGCCGGTGAGGCGGAAGGCGGGGCCCTCCTTGCGGATGAGGCCGAGGAAGCGGGCCGCGGCGGTGTAGTAGCCCGCCTGGCGGAGGGTGAAGTCGTAGGCCGCGGTCACGTCGAGGGGCGTCATCGGCTGGGCGAGAAGCAGCTCGCAGAGGTTGAGGACGCGCTCGAGGCTGTTGGCCTGCGGGAAGGCGACCGCGGGCTCCTCGTCGCGCGGGGTGTCGCGCAGAACGTCGAGGAGGTCGCGGCGGGTGAAGTCCGTATCCTCGAGGCTGTAGGTGCGCTGCTGCACGAGCCGCAGCGAGTTATAGCAGAGCGGATCGGTGAATTCATACTCGCACAGGCGGAACAGGCCGTTGGAGTGGATGAGGAAGACGGGGCGCACGCGCTTGTGCACCCGCTCGCTCCACACGCGGTAGGGATAGTAGAGCTGGCGCACGAGGAAATCCTCTGAGAGATCGCGCTTGGCCTCGATGAGGGCCAGGCTGCGCGCGCCCTCGTAGGCCGCGTCGATCTCGAGCTGGGCGTGGTCCACGTCCACGGGGAAGGGAGCGCCGTCCGCCCCGCGCACGGAGAAGGAGAAGCGATCGGAGTTCATGCGCCCGGCCACCGTGGGCACGAGCGTCTCCTCGCCGAGGAAGTCTGAGAGGATGCCCGAGGCCGCCGCGCAGGAGAGGGCGATCGTCTCGCTGGGGATGTGCGCGCCGTCCAGGCTTTCGAGCGAGGCGGGCAGCGAAAAGCGCCGCACCGGGGCGGAAAACTCCGAAAAGCGGCAGTATGCCTCGAAGGGGCCGATCACGTAATCCCCGCGGGAAACGGGCAGGATGGCCAGCGAGTGGCGCTGGAAGATCTCCGGCAGGTTGACGCGGTGATCGAATTTGGCCATCAGCCGCGGCTCGCGGTAGCGGCGGATCTCGTCTGCGGAGATGAGGAAGCGGCCCTCGCGCCCGATGACGCCCAGCACATCCCGGTCGGCAAAGATGGCCTCCCAGGCCTCGTCGTTGCGGTTTTTACTCATAGTTGCGGATCACCACCTCTTCCACATGGCCGCGCTTGCTCGCGTTGGAGTTGACGGCCCGGCGCGCGCTCACCACCGTGATGTGGTAGGCGGCATACTGCTCGCGGATGAAGGCCGTGGCCGAGTTGGAGAGCATGAAGCGAACGCCCCGCCCGGTGAGCCTGTCGCAGCACTCGCGCAGGCGCAGCTGCTCCTCCCGGCCGAAGCCGGATTTGGCGTAGCCGGTGAAATTGGCCGTGTCGGAGACGGGGTCGTAGGGCGGATCGAGATAGGCGAAGGCCCCGCGCGGGAGGGCGTCGAGCACCTCCGCGTAGTCTGTGCAGGAAAAGTGAAGGTCGGCGGAGGTGAAATAGCGGTGCACGGCGCGCAGGCCCTCCTCGTCCACAATGCCCGGGTTCTTATAGCGGCCGAAGGGCGTGTTGAACTCGCCCGCGCTGTTCACGCGGAACAGGCCGTTGTAGCACGTCTTGTTCAGATAGATGATGCGCGCCGCCCGGCGCACGCGGTCAATTTTCGCATACGATTCCGGGTCGCGGTCCCAGTCGCGCACCGCGTAGAAGCAGGCGCTGTCGTTCGTGAAGGCGGCCAGCTCGCCCAGCAGGCCGTCCACGTCGTCGCGAATCACCTCGTAGAGGTTGATCAGCTCCGCGTTGATGTCGTTGACGTATGCCCGCTGCGGCTGTAAGTGAAACAGCATCGCCCCGCCCCCCACAAACGGCTCGCAGTATGTGCCGATCCGCTCCGGCAGCAGGGGCTCGAGCGCACGCAGCAGCTGCCGCTTGCCTCCCACCCATTTCACCACCGGGATCAGCGTTCGATCCCCTTTTTCGCGCTTGCCCGCCATGTGCTCCTCCTTTTGCCGCCCACCGGCGGCGTATTGCCTCCATTATATCACAACCCCCTCCTCCCGGCAACCTTAAGCAATTCACAGACCTGCGGACCTGCGGACCTGCGGACCTGCGGTCGGCATTTCGCGCAGGCCTCGTCCCTCGGCTGGCCTCGGGGGAGCACGGCAGCTTTGCGCCCGCGCTGCAGCCTGGCTGCGGGGTGTGAGAGCTTGGCAGGCCTGTGGGAAAGAGGCGGAGGGGAAAAGAATTTTTTGCAAAAAAAGGGCGGGGCCGGGAGCGAACAGGGTCGCCCGCCGGCCTCGCCGGTTTTTTTGTACATTTACGCCGACAAACGGTGTGGGTCCGGAATCATCGAGGCTCCACGATGAGACGCATGGCAGTTCTCTCTTCTCCGTCGATCTCCACGCTGACAAAGGCGGGGACGCACACCAGGTCGATCCCGGAGGGCGCAAGATAGCCGCGGGCGATGGCCACGGCCTTAATCGCCTGATTGGCCGCTCCGGCCCCGACTGCCTGCAGCTCGGCGGATCCAGATTCCCGAATAACTCCAGCGATTGCGCCGGCAACAGAGTTCGGCGCTGATTTTGACGATACTTTCAGAATTTCCATACTGCCGCCTCCAGACCATGAGAGTTTCTCTATCATAAATATACGGCATTATGCGAAAAAATGCAAGTTTTAGGCGAGTCGTTGTTAAGGCAACACCGCATAATCCCAGGTGGTGTAGCGTGCCAAAAAATTTTTTGTGAGATGATCCAAAAAGCGCAGGCAATCCTTGCCGGATTGGCGAGCATTTTTGGAAAATATCACGGAAAATT
>CALWRP010000183.1 GCA_944383955.1 uncultured Clostridia bacterium | reverse complement strand
TGAGATGATCCAAAAAGCGCAGGCAATCCTTGCCGGATTGGCGAGCATTTTTGGAAAATATCACGGAAAATTTTGGCGCGACACGCCGCCTGAGCCCCAAGGCGCGAATTGTGCGGTGGTGCCCTTGGTTTGGGAAAGCGCCGGGTGGGCGCTGCCGCTTTTGTGCGGCCGCAGCGCCCACGGGCAGGTTTTCAGCTTCTCGGGCACGGACAGGCTTTTCCTGCCTGCGCCGGGGAAGGATCAGGGCTCGGTGTGCTTGTTCCGGGAAAGCCGCCGTCCGATCAGGGTCAGCAGCAATCCAACCAGAGATACCACGCTCAGCAGAATCCATTTGCCGGCCTCGTGCGTATCCCCGGTGCGTGGGATCTCCGGATCCACGGGAACCCGCGATTCATCGGGAACGGAAGAGGGGGGCGGCAGGCTCGAGGTGGCCGGAGGCTCCGATGAGCTCGGGGGCTCCTCCTCCGGAGGCTGCGAAACCGTTGGATCACCGCTCTCGCCTGTCGGGAGCGGGGCGCCCGGATCGTCGGGGGGATCCCGTCTGTCGTGGGTGGGAGGCGGATCCGCAGGCTGGGATGAGCGGCTATTTGTGAAGGCGGCCGTGGCGGTACCGCTGTCCGGAATGGTTCCGGCCGCGCCCGAGGCGGTGGTGATATACCGCTCCTGGTTGGCCTCCTGCTCCGTCACGGTATAGGCCAGGCCGGCGGGCAGCCCGGAGGCCGTCCTGCTCTCCCCGTGCTTGAGGGTAAAGGAAGCCTTGCCGCTCTGGAAGGTCATGTCGCCGTAGTCTCCGCTGACGGTATCGTCGCTCAGCGTGACGGTGAAGGACCACGCTCTGTCCTTCTCTCCCGCGGCGCCGGCCACCGTCTTGGCAACGGTGAGGCTGCCGTATTCGAGGGTCTTGGTGTTGGTGACGACAAAGCCCTGCGCCGCGCTGCCGGTAATGCTGGTAGTGTAGCCGGAAACGGCAGCCTCCTTGACGGTGTAAACAATCGGCGTTCCGTTCTCATTGACCGGCAGGTTGACAAAGCTTCCCGTCCAGCTGTTATCCGCACTCAGGATAAGGCTCTCTGTGGTTTCCTTACCGTTTGCAAGGAGCCTGACGGTGACGGAGGCGGGCCTGGTGTGGTTCAGAATATCCTCGTCTCCCTCCCACCTCTTCGTCACCTGGATGCTTGTTTTGCCCGGCTGATAGGTATTGGTGATCCGGTAACCATCATAGACAACGGAGACGTCCGTATCCGCGTTGATCTCCAGCGAAGCCGCCGAGCTGGAGACGGCGGTGAGGACCGCGGTAAACTGCGTGCCGGCCGTAACGCTAAAGCTCAGAAGATACGTTCCGTCATCACCCTCTCTCACCGTGAACGACGAATTGCTACTGAGATCCGTCAGCAGGGCAGCCTCCTCCGGCTGCAGAGCGATGGTTACCGCAGCGGATTTGACCGTATCGCTTTCGAGCTGCGCCGTGACGGCAATGGAAACGCTTTCTCCAAAAGAGGCGTACGTTTTCTCCGGCTGCCAGGAGACGGCGAGCGTCTCCGCTGCCAGAGCAGACGGCAGGCCGCTTCTCGTGTTGGGATACGGGCCGGTGTCCTGCGCATCGGCAGAGACGGATATCCCTGTCACGCACGAAGAAATCAGCAAAATGATTGCCAGCAGAAGAGCCTGCGCTCTGGTGAGCGTTTCATTTTTCATTCTCATTGCCCCCTTTTTCCCGAATGCCATCCGGCGCCGATCGAGCGGAACAGCGCAGCAGCTCTGTCAGCCGGCTCTTCGCCATCGCCGCCGTCTGCTCCGGCGGCGCTCCGGTGAGATAGTCCAGCGCGTCGTTCCAGCTTTTGATATCCTCCTCACAGGGGGAAAGGTATGTCAGCTTTTGGATCAAGCGTTGTCTTTCCAATCCGTTGAGATAGCGAAGATCAGACAGATACGTGCACCCCATCTGCATAGCAAGCAGATCCAGAAGAGAAAGTTCGATTCTCACCATAGCACCCCCTGTTCTACAGAATCGACATTCTGAATATCACACTCTGCATAAATTAGGATTTTATACCAAGTCAGCGAGTACTTTCCTGTTTTCTGCTTGCTTAAGAAGGAAAAAGAGTGTAACAAGACAGACCGCAAGTCTCCATTTTTCATGCGGTCTTATTTTTTATTGTCAATTCCCAGAGGTCGCCTTGCCTTTCTTTCCTTTATCTGGTATAATAACGTCAGTAGTATGTATTGTGTTATTTTTTTTAGACAGAATGTCGATTCTGTCTCTATGAAATCAATCCAAGGCGTTCAATCGCCCGCCGGTGCTCTGCGCCGGAGGATACCAGATAGATCCGGGTGGTCTCGATGCTGCTGTGCCCGAGCAGGTCGGCAAGCTTGACAATATCATGGCAGGCCTGATAGAAAACAGTGGCAAACAGGTGCCGCAGATTGTGCGGGAACACCTTGCCCGGCTCTACGCCCGCATATTTGCTGAGCTGCTTGAGCTCTGCCCAGATTTGGCGGCGGTCAAGCTCCTTTCCGCTTCCGGTGCGAATAATCGCGCCGGAGGCGATTTTTTGTTTTTGAGCATAGCGAAGCAAATTGCGGCAGAGCCTTTCCGGCAGCAGAATCACGCGGATTTTCCCTTTGAGGGAAATTTCCGCCTTGCCCTGCCGCGCGGCTTCCACGGTGATATAGCGGGACTCGCTGACGCGAATGCCCGTGGAGCCGATGGTTTCCACGAGCAAATGCAGCCTTTCCCATTTCTGGCCTCGTGCGGCGGCCAGCAGGCGCTGGTAATCGTCTTTGGTGAGCTCGCGGTCTGCATCGCGGAAAATCCGGCGCTGAATTTTCAAAAACCGCACGCGGCAATCCCGCAGCTGCAGGAATTCAAGCATGCCATTGAGAGCAGAGAGCATCGCGTTCACGCTGGAGGGAGCGTAGCCGAGCTCCGTCAGGTGGGTTTTCCATCCGGAGGTCAGCTCCTTGCTGATGGCCCGCCCATCCAGCCAGCAGAGGAACGCGCGGAGGTCCCGCAGATATTTCTCCACAGTGGCTTCGCTTTTCTCGTCCAGTCTGAGCCGGCGGGCGTATGCCTCAAGCTGCTGTGACGTTAGTTGCCTGGTTTCCATCGAAATACTTCCTTTCTATAAAAATATGGAGCGCGGTTTTCAGCCATCACGGCGGCCCGCGGCGGGAAGACGCCGCTGCGGGCCCATTTTTTCGGGCTCCCGCGGGCCGCCTCCTAACGATAGAATTTCCCGCGTCTCGGGCGCGCTATGCAGAGCGCGGTGTTTTTCTTCCACATGGGCGGCGCGACGGCGCGCCTCGCAGAGAACCGGAAAAAAGAAAAAGGTACCGTCCGGCATTCCGGACAGTACCCTTCATTCTTTTTGTGTTCCTGCGCAGAGGAGGAAACGTTGTAGCCGGGGCGGCTCTCTCAGCCCCCCGCGCTCTTCGCCCGTCTCTCCTCAATGGCTTCCTTCAGCATCATGTCCTTCACCTTCATCAGGCGGATCTGCGTGCTGCGCTCGTTCTCGTCGAGCTTCATCGTGATATAGCGGATGTTCTCCTGCATGTCGGGGATCATGACGTGCTCGAGCGCGTTGACGCGGCGGCGCGTCTTCTCGATCTCGGCTGCCATGAGCTGGCAGGATTTCTCCACCTCCGCCAGGCGCAGCAGATCGGGCAGCAGGTCCGCGAGCGAGCGCACGGCCACGTCCAGATCGCCGGACGTGAACGCGAAGCCGTAGGAATAGATATCGTTCGGATCCGGGGTGCGCGTCTTCACCGTGAAGACGGGGATCTCCACGCTCATCACGTTCTTCACGCCCGCCTCGAGCTGCACCTCCTGCTTCGGGGTGAGCAGGGCCACGTCCAGCACGGCCCCGCGGTCGGCGGCGCGCGCCATGGCGAAGTTCGCGTTCGCCGTTTTCAGGCCCTCCTCCACGCGCTCGCGCAGCGCCTTGTTCTCGCGCACCAGGTCGAGGAACTGGCGCATGAGCTCGTCGCGCTTGTCCTTCAAAAGCTTGTGGCCGCGCATGGCGGTGACGAGCTTGCGCTTGAGGCGCGTCAGCTCCATGCGCGTGGGATTTACATGCGTTCCGGCCAAGCCGCCTCGTCTCCTTTCCTTCGCGCGTTACGCCTTGCCATAATACTCGTCGAGGAACTCGTCCTTGATGCGCTTGAGCTCCGAGCGCGGCAGGATCGAGAGCAGCTTCCAGCCCAGGGCCAGCGTTTCCTCAATGTCGCGGTTCGTCTCGTAGCCCTGCGAGACATACTCGCGCTCGAACTCGTCGGCGAACTTTGCGTAGAGCTTGTCGATCTCCGTCAAAGCCGCCTCGCCGAGGATCGTCATCAGCTCCTTCGCGTCCTTGCCGCGGGCATAGGCGCTGAAAAGCTGGTTCATCGTGTTGGCGTGGTCGGCGCGCGTCTTGCCCTCGCCGATGCCCTTGTCCTTCAGACGGGACAGCGACGGCAGCACGTCGATCGGCGGCATCACGCCGCGGCGGTACAGCTCGCGGCTCAGGATGATCTGACCCTCCGTGATGTAGCCCGTCAGGTCGGGGATCGGGTGGGTCTTGTCGTCCTCGGGCATGGTGAGGATCGGAATCATCGTGATGGAGCCCGCCTTGCCCTTCTGCCGTCCGGCGCGCTCGTAAAGCGACGCGAGGTCGGTGTACATATAGCCGGGATAGCCGCGGCGGCCCGGCACCTCCTTGCGCGCGGCGGAAACCTCGCGCAGGGCGTCGGCGTAGTTCGTAATATCGGTGAGAATGACGAGCACGTGCATCCCGCGCTCAAACGCGAGATACTCCGCGGCGGTCAGCGCCATACGCGGCGTCGCGATGCGCTCGACAGCGGGGTCGTTCGCCAGGTTGATGAACAGCACGGTGCGGTCGATGGCGCCCGTCCTGCGGAAGCTCTCCACAAAGAAGCTGCTCTCCTCAAACGTGATGCCCATGGCCGCGAACACGACGGCGAACGGCTCGCTCGTGCCGCGCACCTTCGCCTGGCGGGCAATCTGCGCCGCCAGCTGGGCGTGCGGCAGGCCGCTGGCCGAGAAGATCGGCAGCTTCTGGCCGCGCACCAGGGTGTTCAGGCCGTCGATGGCCGAAACGCCCGTCTGAATAAACTCCTGCGGGTAGCTGCGGGCCGCCGGGTTGATCGGCAGGCCGTTGATGTCCATGCGATTGTCCGGGAGGATCTCCGGCCCGCCGTCGATCGGGCGGCCGAGGCCGTCGAACACGCGGCTGAGCATGTCCTCCGAGACGCCGAGCTCCATGCT
>CALWRP010000182.1 GCA_944383955.1 uncultured Clostridia bacterium | reverse complement strand
AAGCCGCTTCCTCTGCCGAAAACACAGAGCCGCAAAAGGAACGGACAGAAGCGATTTTTACGCAAAGAACCTGAATAACACCAAACCGGCTGTATCCTGAGCAGAAACAGCTCAGAATACAGCCGGTTTTTCAAACGCAGATTTCCTTCTCACGCCTGCGCAATCGCGCCGGTCAGCTCGAGATACTCGTCGTAGGTGCAGGAGCGGTCGAAGCGGCAGCCGCCCTCGCCGAGCTCGATGATGCGGTTGGCGATGGTCTGCACGAACTGGTGGTCGTGCGAGGCGAAGAGGACGATACCCTTGAACTCCGCGACGCCGTTGTTGACGGCGGTGATGGATTCAAGATCGAGGTGGTTCGTGGGCTGGTCGAGCACAATCACGTTCGAGCCGTAGAGCATCATCCGCGAGAGCATGCAGCGCACCTTCTCGCCGCCGGAGAGCACCTTGACGGGCTTGTAGACCTCGTCCCCGCTGAACAGCATCTTGCCGAGGAAGCCTCTGAGATACGTCTCTGTCGTATCCTTCGAGGAATACTGGCCGAGCCACTCCAGAATGGAACGATCGCAGCCGTTGAAATAGGCGGAGTTGTCCGACGGGAAGAACGACTGCGAGGTGGAAACGCCCCAGCGGAACGTCCCCTCGTCCGGCTCCAGCTCGCCGGCGAGGATGCGGAACAGCGTGGTGTTGGCCAGCTCGTTCCCCACGAAGGCAATCTTGTCGCCGCGGTTCACGCGGAAGCTCACCCCGTCGAGCACCTTCACGCCGTCGACGGTCTTCGAGAGGTTCTCGACGGTGAGAATCTCCTTGCCGGGCTCGCGGTCCATCGTGAAGCCGACATACGGATAGCGGCGGCTGGAGGCGGGCATCTCCTCGACGGTGATCTTGTCGAGGAGGCGCTTGCGCGAGGTGGCCTGCTTCGACTTGCTGCGGTTCGCGGAGAAGCGCTGAATGAAATTCTGCAATTCCTTAATCTTCTCCTCGGCCTTGCGGTTCTGGTCGCGGATCATGCGCTGGATGAGCTGGCTCGACTCGTACCAGAAATCGTAGTTGCCGACGTACATTTTAATTTTGTTGTAGTCGATATCGACGATGTGGGTGCAGACGTTGTTGAGAAAATGGCGGTCGTGCGAGACGACAATGACCGTGCCGGGGAACTCGGCAAGCCAGTCTTCGAGCCAGCTGATGGAGCGGACGTCGAGATCGTTGGTCGGCTCGTCCAGAAGAATGATATCCGGCTGGCCAAACAGGGCGCGGGCAAGAAGCACCTTCACCTTCTCCGCGCCCGTGAGGGACGACATGACGGAATAGAGCTCCATATTGTCGATGCCGAGGCCCTGCAGAAGGCGGCCCGCCTCCGTCTCGGCCTCCCAGCCGTTGAGCTCGGCGAATTCCGCCTCGAGCTCGGCGGCGCGGTCGCCGTCTTCGTCGGAGAAATCCTCCTTGGCATAGAGGGCGTCCTTCTCCTTGAGCACCTCGTAGAGGCGGGGATTGCCCATCAGGATGGTCTCGAAGACGGTATAGTCGTCGTAGGCGTGGTGATCCTGCTTGAGCACGGACATCCGCAGCTTCGGATCGATGCTGACCGTGCCGCCCGACGGCTCCAGCTCGCCGGAGAGGATGCGCAGGAAGGTCGACTTGCCCGCCCCGTTGGCGCCGATGACGCCGTAGCAGTTGCCCTCGGTGAAGAGCAGGTCGACATGGGAAAACAGCGCCTGGCCGCTGAAGCTCAGGCTCAGATCGGATACGGTAATCATGGAAAAAATTCTCCTTTGGAAGTTCAGTGTCTCCGGAGCCCCCTTTGCGGCGGAGTCTCCCGTTTTGTCTATTATAGCACGGGCGCGCGCGGTCTGGATAGGCGGCAAAGTGACGGGCTTTCTTGCGAAGAGGAGGGGAAAATGGTATAATCGGCGAAGAAGGACACAGACAGGAGGAAGCGCGATGGAGGAAAACAGGCTGAAACGGCAGATTGATTTTATCATGGAGGTCGACCGCATGAAGAGCGTGTACCGGCGCACTCTGCTCGTCGACCGCTCCCGGCGGGAAACGGACGCGGAGCACTCGTGGCACTTTGCCCTCATGGCTCTGCTGCTCGCGGAGTACGCCGGGCCGGACGTCAAACCGGACCGTGTGATCCGCATGGCTCTCGTCCATGATCTGGTGGAGATCTATGCCGGGGACACCTTCGCCTACGACGGCGACGGCAAGAAGACGCAGCATGCCCGCGAGCAGCAGGCGGCGGACAGGCTCTTCTCCCGGCTGCCGGCCGACCAGGACTCGCAGCTGCGCGCCCTGTGGGAGGAATTCGACGCGATGGAGACGCCGGACGCCCGCTTCGCCGCCGCCATCGACCGCCTCCAGCCCTTTCTCAACAACTGCCTAACCGAGGGGCACACCTGGAAGGAGGGGGACGTAACGAGCGATCAGGTGCGCGAGCGGCTCTCCGTGGCGCAGGACGCCGCGCCCGCCCTCTGGGAGCTCTCCGATTCGCTGATCCGCGAGTGCGTGGAGAAGGGGTATCTGCGGCCGGGAGAGGCGGACCGTGACAGAGCTGAATCATGAAAAAAGGAGAAGCTCCCCGGGCGGGGGCTTCTCCTTTTTATATGCGCTGAAAGCAGGCTCTCACGCCCTGGGCTTTTCCGACTGATCCGCCGGCTCCTTCGTGAAGAAGAGGGAAATCACAACGCCGAGCGCCAGCGTCACGAGGGCGGCGAAGCCCTGCGGCGTCGGGAACTCGAAGGCGGCCTTCTGAAAAAGGGAGAAAAGCGAGCCGAGCACGAGGCCGAGGATCGCGAAATAAGTAGCCTGGGGGAAGCGGCGGAGGAAGAAGTCCACCAGCTTCGCGCCGAAGAGGATGCCGACGGCCGCGCCGAGGCCAACCGGGATGAGAACGGGAATGTTCAGCGTGCTGACCGCCGTGATGACGGAATCGTAGACGCCGAAGATCACCATCATCATCGAGCCGCTGATGCCGGGGAGAATCATGCACACCGCCGCGATGATGCCGCAGAAGAAGAAGCGGATGCCGGTCGGCAGATCCATCTCGGTGATGAGGCCCGCGCTCTGGCCGGACTCGCCGGGCAAAAAGGCAAGCGCCGCCATCACGCCGAGCATGACGACGAAGGGCCAGAACGAGGAGACGCGGAAGCCTCCGTCGAGCGAGCGGCGCAGAAGCATCGGCACCAGACCGATAATCAAACCGACAAAGAAGAAATTGACGGCCATCGGGAAATGTTCAAGCAAGTACGTAATGATATGGCTGAAACCGAACAGGCCCAACCCCATGCCGAGAACAATCGGCACCAGGAAGAGCAGACTCTTTTTAAACTGCTGCCTGAGCTTGCTGATCGAGCCGATCAGCTCGTCGTAGATTTTGAGCAGCACCGCCACGGTGCCGCCCGAGACGCCGGGGATAGCCTCCGCGATGCCGATGCAGGCTCCGCAGAACAGATTCTTGAGGAAATTCATGTAACCCTTCCTTTGTCAGATGATCAGATGGAGACGTCCGTGTTCTGCGGATCGATCTCGCGGGCAAAGCGATCGAAGTTGGAGGCGGCGCAGAAGTTTTCCTCCCACACGCGGCGGCAGCCGGCGCGCAGGGCGGCGCGCTCCTCCTTTTTCTGGCGGAACAGGCGGCGCAGCAGGGCGGCCAGATCCTCGGGCTTGAAGCCGGCGTCGAGGAGGAAGCCCGTCTCGCCCGGGCGGACAATCTCAGAGGTGCCGCCGACGTCGGTGGCGAGGACGGGGATGCCGAAGGAGCACGCCTCCATGATGGAGACGGGAAGACCCTCTGAGCTGCTGGTGTTGATGAACCAGTCGACGGGATATTTTTGATAATACTTCATCAGGTCCGCGTTGCGCACCGAGCCGGGAAAATCCGTCTTCATGAATTTGAGATGCTCCGCGGCGTAGGCCTTGAGGCTCCCGAGCTGCTCGCCGTCTCCGAAATGGACCCAGTGCAGCTTTCTCTTTTCCCCGGCCAGCAGGGCGAGCGACTGCGCCAGCAGCTCCACGCGCTTGACGGGCGCAATGTGGCAGCAGCTCACCAGCTCGATCGTCTCCCCCGTGTTCTCCGGGCCGACGCCGAAATCGCGGGTGCCGAGGTATGCCGTGCGCACCTTGCGGGCATAGGGCGGATATGTCTCCGCCAGATAGGCGGTCCCGTTCTCGGAGCAGGGGTAGACGGCGTCGAGGTGCTCGAGCAGATAGCGGCGCAGCGGGAGATAGTTGAGCGACCCGGCGGAGGGATACAGATCGTACCGGTGCGCACGGCTGACCGTCTTTTTCACCGGGTTTTCGCAGTCCGCGGCCAGCCGGATCGCAGCCAGGGCCACGTCGTAGAACCAGAAGCTGTAGAAGGTGACGCCGTCGTAATCCGTCAGATCGTATTTGCGCAGCAGGCGGGCGCACTCCCGGTAAACCGCCTGCGACTTGGCAATGAAATAGAGCAGGTAGGCGCGGCGCTTGAGATTTCCCCGCAGCTCGCCGCGCTCGGCCTCGTCGACCAGGCCGCCGCAGGAGGTGAACGGAAACAGCGAAAGCCCCCGCGCCGGCAGCGCCTTTTTGATCGCCGAGGACGCAATGGGGTGCACCGTCACGTTCTCCGGCACCTGGCGCGTCTGCACGGCTCCGTCCTCCACGCTTGTGGCGAGCAGGATGATCCGCTCAAAATGCCTGGCCAGGCACGGCACCTCGTCCTCGATGAACTCCTCGCCCTTGCCGTATGGATAGGTTTTCGTCAGCAAAACCAAACAGTTTCCCAAAGCAAAATCCCTCTTTTCTCTCGGGTATCCTTTCCCGCGGCACGGGCCTGCCCGCGGGCACAGCGGGAGCGGCCTTCCTTCGGGCGGACAGCCCGCAAAACCTGCCCCCGTGCAATCGTCGAAGCTCTTCCTTGCGGGCGGACCCGCGCTGCCGCAGGGCAGCCCATATAGTTTATGCCCGATCGCCCCTGTCTCCCGGCAGAAGGCCCCGCGTCAGGTCGCGGATGACCTCCGCGGCGAGAATCAGCCCCGCGACAGACGGAACGAAGGCCAGGCTGCCGGGCGTCTCGCGCTTTGCGCTGTCCTCCTGCGTGCCGGGCACGGCCTCGCGCGGGGCGGGCTCCTCGCGGGAATAGACGACCTTGAGGCGGGGAACGCCGCGCTTTTTGAGCTCGCGGCGCATCACGCGGCAGAGCGGGCAGACGGAGGTCTCGTAGATATCCGCCACCTCGAAGCGCGTGGGGTCGAGCTTGTTGCCCGCGCCCATCGCGCTGATGACGGGGACGGAGAGCTCCTGCCCGAGCTCGGCCAGGCGCAGCTTGGCGGACACGGTGTCGATCGCGTCCACGATATAGTCGCAGCCCGCCAGAAAATCCGCGTTCGTCTCCGGCAGAAAGAAGATCGGGTGCTCCTCCACCTGCGCCCGCGGGTTCACGAGCAGAATATGCTCGCGCATCACCTCTGTCTTGAGCCTGCCGATCGAGCGGTGGTCGGCGATGAGCTGGCGGTTCAGGTTCGTGAGGCTGACGCGGTCTGCGTCCGCCAGCACCAGCGAGCCAACGCCCGTGCGGGCCAGCGCGTCCGCCGCGTGGCCGCCGACGCCGCCCAGGCCGAACACGGCCACCCTCGCGCGGGAGAGGCGCTCCATGGCCGCCGCGCCGAGCAGCAGCTGCGAGCGGGAAAATTCATTGAGCATGGCCGGCCTCCTCACCGCAGGACGGCCGCCACCGTCTGGAACAGAATCCTGATATCGCCCCACACCGAGATGTGCCCTAGGTACTCGAGATTGAGCTTCATCTTGGGGGGAAGCACCTCCTCGACATACGTCTTTTCGGGATCCGCGCTGTTCTCGAGGAGCCTGTCCTCATCCTTGAAGGCGATGCTCGAGGGAGCGGTGATGCCGGGCCGCACGAGCAGCGTGGCCATGTATTCCGGCGTGTAGACGTCGACATAGCGGCGCACCTCGGGGCGCGGGCCCACAAGGCTCATGGAGCCGGAGAGGACGTTGAGCAGCTGGGAAAACTCGTCGAGGCGGCATTTGCGGATGAAGCGGCCCACGCGCGTGATGCGCGGGTCATGCCCGACCGTCAGAGAGAGGCCTATTTTGTCGGCGTTCTGCACCATGGTGCGGAATTTGAAGATGCGAAAATCCTTGTCGTACCGTCCGACGCGCACCTGCCGGTAAAAGACGGGGCCGCGCGAGTCGAGCTTGATGGCCACCGCCAGCAGCAGGAAAAACGGGAACGTCACTATCAAAATGAAAAGAGACGCCGCCACGTCGAACGCGCGCTTGGCGGCCAGAGAGGCCCGCCTTTTCCGCAGCCTCTCAAACCAGGCCAGCGTCTCGGGATTCTGCATCGATTGGGGCAAATCTTGTGTTGTCATCGCGGCACCCATTCCCTCTTTCCGACCCGCCGCAGAGCGAAAACGCCCCGCTTCGACGGGAAGATTTATCGACATTATAGCATAGAAGCGGTGGAGGAACAAATCTTTTTTTCTTCACTTTACATTTTCATCCGCATCCTCTATACTTATAGAAAGACAGCGCTTTCATTTTACACTAAAGAAACGTGTGAGGAGGATGTATTTATGTATTACCTTGGCATTGACCTTGGAGGAACAAATATTGCCGTCGGCGTTGTGGACGAGTCCTACCAGATCATCGCGCGCGCCAAGCGCAAGACGAGAGTGCCCTGCGACGAGGGCCTGATCGACGATCTGGCCGCGGCTGCGCGCGAGGCTGTGGAAAACGCCGGCATTACGCTCGAGGACGTGCCGTGGGTCGGCGTGGGCTGCCCCGGCACCATCAACCGCTCCACGGGCATTGTGGAATACGCGAACAACCTGTATCTGAACAACTTCCCGCTCCGCGACATGCTGCAGGAGAAGCTCGGCCGCCCCGTGATCATTGAGAACGACGCCAACGCCGCCGCCTACGGCGAGTATAAGGCCGGCGCGCTCAAGGGAGCGGACAACGCGATCGCCATCACGCTCGGCACGGGCGTCGGCGGCGGCATCATCATCAACGGCCAGGTCTATTCCGGCTCGAATTTCGCCGGCGGCGAGCTCGGCCACATCGTCATCGTCTACGACGGCGTGGACTGCACCTGCGGGCGCAAGGGCTGCTGGGAGGCCTACTCCTCCGCCACCGCCCTCATCCGCATGACGCGCGAGGCCATGGCGCTGACCGCCAACAAGAAGGACTCCCCGATCTGGGAGATTACGAACGGCAGCTTCGACTCCGTCAACGGCCGCACGGCGTTCGACGCGATGCGCGCCGGCGATCCGATGGGCCAGGCGATCGTGGACAAGTATATCGCCTATCTGGCCTGCGGCATCGGCAACTGCATCAACATCTTCCAGCCCGACATTCTCTGCATCGGCGGCGGCATCAGCAACGAGGGCGAGGCCCTTCTCGCTCCGCTGCGCGAGCTGGTTCACAAGGAGACGTACAACTACACCAACGGTTCCAAGCAGACCGAGATCTGCCGCGCGCAGCTCGGCAATGACGCCGGCATCATCGGCGCGGCTCTGCTCGGCGAATAAAGTTTGCAGGAGGATGATTGTCTCATGAGTATCACAAAAAAGCCCTTCGGCGTCATGCCGGACGGAACGGCCATTGACCTGTACACGCTCGAAAACGGCTGCGGCCTGACCGCCGAGGTGATGGCGCTTGGCTGCCGCATTGTGCGCCTCTGCGCGCCCGACCGCGACGGCAAGGCCGTCAACGTTGTGCTCGGCTACGACACGCTCGACGAGTATGTGAAAAACCGCGATTACCAGGGTACGGCCGTCGGCCGGTATGCCAACCGCATCGGCGGGGCGAGCTTCTCCATCGACGGCAAGACGTACACGCTCGAAAAGAACGACGGCAACAACTCCCTGCACGGCGGCCCGACCGGCTTTGCCCACCGCGTGTGGGACGTGAAGGAGGCGGCCGAGACCGAGGACGGCCCGCGCGTCGTCTTCTCGTATCTCAGCCGCGACGGCGAGGAGGGCTTCCCGGGCAACCTGACCGTTGAGGTCGCCTACACGCTCACAAAGGACAACGCGCTGCGCATCGCCTACAGCGCCGAGACGGACGCTCCCACGGTCGTCAACTTCACAAACCACGCCTTCTTCAACCTGACGGGCGATTCCTCCCGCTCTATTTTCTCCCACGAGCTGCAGATTCATGCGGACAAGATTACCGCCGTCTCTGAGGATCTCATCCCCACGGGCGAGTATATCGCCGTGGCCGGAACGCCCTACGACTTCAACGAGCCGAAGGCGATCGGCCGCGATGCGGACGCCGACGACGCGATGCTGCAGCGCTGCGGCGGCTACGACCACAACTTCGTCGTCAAGGGCGAGGGCATGCGCAAGGTGGCCGAGGCCTATGAGCCCGAGAGCGGCCGCGTGATGGAAACCTACACCGATCTGCCCGGCATGCAGCTCTACACGGCCAACGGCCTGAGCGGCACCGGCCACGGCGGCGTGCCGTTTGTCAGCCACGGCGCGTTCTGCCTGGAGACGCAGTTCTTCCCGGATTCGCCGAACCACCCCGAGTTCCCGTTCTCGGTGCTGCGCCCCGGCGAGAAGTTTGAGACGGTCACGGCCTACCGCTTCCTGACGAAGTAACGGCCGCTTTCCCACAGCAGGACACGGCGTTCGGAGCCTTGCTCCGGACGCCGTTTTTCTGTATCCCGCAAAAGGCGGCGGGCAGGATAAAGGGGCAGGCTGCGCAAAATGGCTCTTGGGAAAGCGGGAAAAGTGTGCTACAATAGTGCTCATACACAAACGCAACGGATTCCGGGAGGCAAAGACAATGAACGAGATGATTCTGGTGGTGGACGACGAGGCTTCCATCGCCGATCTGGTGGAGGTATACCTCAAAAACGAGGGCTATCGGGTGCAGAAATGCGGGAACGGGGCGCAGGCCCTGCAGCTGGTGAGGAGCGCGCCGCCCGATCTCGCGATCCTCGACGTGATGCTGCCCGATCTCGACGGCTTCTCACTCTGCCGCGAGATCCGGCGGGATTACTTCTTCCCCATCCTGATGCTGACGGCCAAGGTGGAGGACATGGACAAGATCACCGGCCTGACGCTGGGGGCGGACGACTACATCACCAAACCCTTCAACCCGCTGGAGCTCATCGCCCGCGTGAAGACACAGCTGCGCCGCTGTACCCGCTACAACAGCGCCGAGCCCGCGGCGCACAGCACGGAGGAATTCGAGTTCCGCGGGCTGTGCATCACGAAGACGAACCACAAGTGCACGCTCTTCGGCGAGGAGCTGAACCTGACGCCGATCGAGTTCTCCATTTTGTGGTATCTGTGCGAGCGGCGCGGCTGCGTCGTCTCCAGCGAGGAGCTCTTCGAGGCGGTGTGGGGCGAAAAATTCATGGACAGCAACAACACCGTGATGACGCACATCGCCCGCCTGCGTGAGAAGATGCACGAGCCGAGCCGCAAGCCGAAATTTGTCAAGACCGTTTGGGGGGTGGGCTACACCATTGAATAAGCAGAACCGGAGCCGGGGGCGCGGCATGAACGCCGCCCTGTCCCGCCAAATCCTGTTTCAGTACCTGATGAGCCTTGTCGTTTACTGCGTCGGCCTGCCGCTTGTGTGCTTTCTGGGCGTTGTGATCGTCTCCTCGCGCACCTGGTACGGCACGGAGCTCATTTACCCCTTCCTCGATTGGGTGAGAAACTATTTTCAGCTGCTCTTCCTCATCGCGCTGATCGCCGGGGTGCTGTTCATCACCGTCTATTTCATCCGAAAGCCGCTGCGCTACATCGACACCCTCGTCTCCGCCTCGCAGCAGCTCGCGCAGGATCCCACGCGCCCCATCGAGCTGCCGGACCTGCTCTCCCCCGTGGCCGACCGGCTCAACGCCGTGCGCCAGGACGCCCTGCGCAGCGCCGCGGCCATGCGCGAGGCGGAGCAGAGAAAGAACGACCTCATCGTCTATCTCGCGCATGATCTCAAAACGCCGCTCACCAGCGTGATCGGCTATCTGACGCTGCTGCGGGACGAGCCGCAGATCTCGCCGGAGCTGCGCGCCCGGTATACGGGAATCGCCCTCGACAAGGCCGAGCGCCTCGAGGAGCTGATCAACGAGTTCTTCGAGATCACCCGCTTCAATCTCTCTCACCTGACGCTCGAGCTCTCCTCCATCGATCTGACGCGCATGCTCGAGCAGACGTGCAGCGAATTTGAGCCCGCCTTCGCCGAGAAGCGGCTGCGCTGCTCGCTCTCCCTGCCGCCGCAGCTGCCGTGCGAATGCGATCCGGACAAGCTGGCCCGCGTCTTCGACAACCTGCTGCGCAACGCGAACTTCTACAGCTTCCCGGACACCGGGATCTCCATCTCCGGGGAGGAGAGCGCGGGCCTCATCACCCTGCGCTTCGAGAACAGCGGACCCACCATCCCAAAGGAGAAGCTCGACCGCATCTTCGAGCAGTTCTTCCGCCTGGATTCCGCGCGCTCGACCGCGAGCGGCGGGGCCGGGCTCGGCCTTGCGATCGCCAGGGAGATTGTGCGCCTGCACGGCGGCTCCATCTGCGCCGCCAGCGAGAACAACCGGATCCTGTTCACCGTCACCCTGCCATGCAGGCAGACGCCTCCTGCTCCGTAAGAAAATCGTAGGATTTTGTCGCGAAAATCACAAGATCTCCTTGAGAAAAGAGAGAAAAACAAGCCGCCTTTTTTTGCTACCCTATGGATAGCAGAAAAAAGCGGCTTTTGTCATGGCAAGGAGGAATTTGTGATGAGTCAAAAAACTATCGCCGTCTTCTTCGGCGGCTGTTCCACCGAGCATGCGGTTTCCCTGCAGTCCGCGCAGGCGGTGCTGCAGGCGATCGACCGCAGCCTCTACACCCCGCTGGCCGTCGGCATCACCAGAGACGGCGCGTGGCGCTGCTACCCCGGCGATCCCGGCAGGCTGCCGGACGGCTCCTGGGAGCGCGACCCCGGCTGCGTGCCCTGCGTCCTCTCCCCGGACCGCACGGCCCCCGGCCTGCTGCTCCTCGACGGCGAGCCCCGCCTGCTTCCCCTCGACGCGGCCTTCCCCGTGCTGCACGGAAAGAACGGCGAGGACGGCACGCTGCAGGGGCTGCTGGAGCTGGCGGGGATCCCCCTTGTGGGCTGCGGCACGCTCGCGAGCGCCCTGGGCATGGACAAGGACAGGGCGCACCGCCTGGCGGCTCTGGCGGGTGTGCCCGCGCCGCGCGGGACGGTATTCCGCCGGGGCGAGGCGTTCTCCGCCGTCGAAAGGGCGGCGGAAGCGCTCGGCTGGCCCTTGTTCGTCAAGCCGGTGCGCTCCGGCTCCTCCTTCGGCGTCAGCCGGGTGACGGGGCGCGGCGGCCTTCGCGCAGCCGTGGAGGAGGCCTTCCGCCACGACGCGGAGCTCCTGCTCGAGGAGGCTGTGCCCGGCTTCGAGATCGGCTGCGCCGTCGTCGGCAACGACACGCTCGTGACCGGACGGGTGGACGAGATCGAACTCTCCGCCGGGTTCTTCGACTTCGAGGAAAAGTATACGCTCAAAACCTCCCGCATTCACTGCCCGGCGCGCATCGCGCCTCAAACGGAGGAGAGAGCCGCCGAAGCGGCCAAGGCCGTCTACCGCGCGCTCGGCTGCCGCGGCTTTGCCCGCGTCGACCTCTTCCTGACGCCGGACGGCAGGATTCTCTTCAACGAGGTCAACACCATTCCCGGCTTCACCGCGCACAGCCGCTTCCCCTCCATGCTGCGGGCCGTCGGCGTGCCCTTCGACCGCCTCGTCAACCGGCTGATTGCGCTCGCCTTCGAGGACGGCTCCCGCGAGAGCGCCTCCCCGGAGGAAAAGCCCAACGCCGCGCCGGACAGGCCGCAGCGCGCGCCCCTGCCCGTCAGGAAGCCGTCCGCCGGGAATGCCGCCGCCCGCCCCTGCGGGCAAACGCAGGAGGTGAGAGCATGAGAGAGCAGGTCTACACGCGCGAGGACACCGGCCGCGGGCCGCTGATCCTCGTCAACGCCTCCCACCCGCTGCCGCCTCAGCCCGCGCCGCGCCTGGCCCCCGCCCTGCCCGGACAGGGCGACGTTCTGCTGGAGCGCCGCGCCGCCCGCATGCTCGCCGCGTGTGTGCGCGCCGCCGGAGGCCTGGGGAAAATCGTGGCCGTCTCCGGCTGGCGGAGCCGCGGGGAGCAGCAGGAAATCTGGGACGGCTCCCTGCGCGACCACGGCGAAGCCTTCACACGCAGCTATGTGGCCCTGCCGGGCTGCAGCGAGCACGAGACGGGGCTGGCCATCGACCTGGCCGCCGCCTCGCCCGCCATCGATTTCATCCGCCCCGACTTCCCGCGCGGCGGGGTGTGCGGAGAGTTCCGGCGTCTGGCCCCGCTGTTCGGCTGGATCGAGCGCTACCCCGCGGGAAAGGAGAGCGTGACCGGCATCGCGTGCGAACCCTGGCACTTCCGCTATGTGGGCGCGCCGCATGCGCAGATCATGGCCGAGCGCGGGCTCTGCCTCGAGGAGTATCTGGAGCTGCTGCGCGGAGGCGGCCTGCGCTTCGCATACCGGGGCGGGGCCGTGCGTATCTTTCGGATAGAATGCGGAGAAAACGGCGTGACGCTGCCGCTGGCCGTGCGCTTCACCGTCTCCGGCGACAACGACGGCGGCTTCCTGCTCACGGTGCGGGAGGAAGCCGCATGAGAGCGAAAACGCCTGCCCTCGACCGCTTCCGCGTCGCGGCCGCCGTGCTGGTGGCGGCCATTCACACCTCTCCCCTGGCTTCCTGCACGGCGGAGGGCGACTTCTGGCTGACGCGCGTGCTCGCCCGGCTGGCCGTTCCCTTCTTCTTTCTCGTCACCGGCTATTTCCTCGGGCGGTCGAACTGGAAAAGCCTTCCCCGCTTTCTCAAAAAGACGGGGCTGCTCTATCTGCTGGCGATCGCCCTCTATGTGCCGCTGAACGTCTACGCCCGCCAGCTGACCGGCTGGCAGGAGGCTTTGCGCGGCATTTTTCTCGAGGGAACCTTCTATCACCTGTGGTACTTCCCCGCCGTGCTGCTCGGCGCCGTCCTCGCGTTCCTCCTGAGCCGCCTCGGAGCCAGGTCCGGTCTCGCCATCGCGGCGCTCCTGTATCTTGCGGGCCTCGGGGGCGACAGCTATTACGGGCTTCTCTTCACGCACCCCGCGGGGAAGGCGTTTTATGACGCCCTGTTCTGTGTCTTTTCCTACACCAGGAACGGCGGTGTCTTCGCCCCGCTCTTCCTGCTGCTTGGCGCGTCCGCGAAGCCGGGCAATCCGCGCCTCTGCCTGCCGGGCTTTCTGCTGGCTCTCGCCTGCATGAGCGGGGAGGCCGTGCTGCTGCGGCAGGCGGGATGGCCGCGGCACGACAGCATGCTGCTCTTCCTGCCGGTGTGCGCCGTCCTTCTCTTCTCGCTCCTGCTCTCCGTCAACGGCGGGCAGGACCGGGCAGCCCGCCGCTTCTCGGCCGCCTTCTACGTGCTGCACCCGTGGTGCATCGTGCTCGTGCGCGGGGCCGCGGAGGCGCTCGGCCTCGAGCAGCCGCTGGTGCAAAACAGCCTCGGCCACTTTCTCGCCGTCGTGCTGCTCTGCTCCCTTCTCTCGCTCGCCGCGGCTCTGCTGCGGGCGGAGGGCCCGGCGGAAACCGGCAGGGCCTGGCGGGAGCTGGACCGGCAGGCCCTGGCCGCGAATGCCGCCCTGCTGCGGCGGCAGGCCGGGCCGCACTGCGCGCTGATGGCGGTGCTCAAGGCGGACGCCTACGGCCACGGGGCCGTTCCCTGCGCGCGGGTGCTGCGCCGCTGCGGCGTGCGGGCGTTCGCCGTCGCCACGCTCAGCGAGGGGATCGCCCTGCGCAAAGCCTTCGTGCGGGGCGCCATTCTGATTCTCGGCTACACGCCGCCTGCGGAGGCGGAGCTGCTGGCCCGCTGGCGGCTGACGCAGGCCGTGGTGGATGAGCCGTATGCCCGCCGCCTCGCCGCGCAGGGGCACCGCGTCCGCGTGCAGCTGGCTGTGGACACGGGCATGCACCGCCTCGGCGTGCCCGCGGACGATCCCGCCGCCTTCCGGCGCATCTACCGGCTGCCGAACCTGCGCTTTGCCGGCCTTTTCTCGCACCTCTGCGCCGCGAACAGCGCGGAGCCTTCCGACGAGGCCTTCACCGCCGGGCAGATCGACGCCTTTCTGCGCCTTGCGGGGACGCTGCGCGCGTGCGGCTGCCCTGTGGGCGACACCCACCTGCTGGCCAGCGCCGGCCTTCTGCGGCTGGAAATGCAGCCCTGCTCCCATGTGCGGCCCGGCCTTGCCCTCTTCGGCGTGTGGGAAACGCAGGAGGAGCGGGACGAGAGCTGCGGTCTGCGCCCTGTGCTCTCCCTGCGGGCGCGGGTGGCCTGCGTGCGCAGGCTCGCGGAGGGCGAGCGGGCGGGATACGGGCTGGCGTTCACGGCGAAGCGGCCCACCCTGCTGGCGACAGTCTCCATCGGCTATGCCGACGGCCTCCCCCGCGATCTGGCCGAGCGCGGCGGGGAGGCGCTGCTCCACGGCGTGCGCGTGCCGATTGTCGGGCGGCTGTGCATGGATCAGCTGCTGATCGACGCGACGGACGCGGGAGAGGTGCACGGCGGCGACGCCGTCACCCTTATCGGGGAGGACAAGGGCGAGCGCATCACGGCCGAGGAGGTGGCCGGGCGCTGCGGCACCATCTCCAACGAGGTGCTCTCCCGCCTCGGCGGCCGCCTGGGTCTGGTGCTGCGATGAACGCAAACGGCCCGCGCACTCCCGAAGCCGGGAACGCGCGGGCCAAATTTTCATAGCAATGTTACGATTGCTTGCCGGGGAGCGCTTCCACCGCGTCGGCGGCGGCGCTCAGGCCGTCCGAATTGCAGAGCTCCACGAGGCCGACGTCGCAGTTCTTCGCCGTCTCGGGATCCATCGGCAGGCGGCCAAGGAGCTTGAGGCCGTATTTGGCGGCAATCTCCTCCACGTGGCTCTCGCCGAAGACGCGGATCTCGCGGCCGCAGTCGGGGCACTTGACATAGCTCATGTTCTCCACGATGCCGACGATCGGCACGTTCATCATCTGCGCCATGTTCACCGCCTTGGAGACGACCATCGCCACGAGCTCCTGCGGGGAGGTGACGATGATGATGCCGTCGAGCGGGATGCTCTGGAAGACGGTGAGCGGCACGTCGCCCGTTCCGGGAGGCATGTCCACGAACATATAATCCACGTCGTTCCAAATAACCTCCGTCCAGAACTGCTTGACGGTGTTGGCGATGATCGGGCCGCGCCAGACCACCGGGGCGCACTCGTCGTCGAGCAGGAGGTTGACGGACATGATATCGATCCCCGTCTTCGTCTTCACCGGCAGCAGGCCCAGCTCGTTGCCCATGGCCCTCTGGTGGACGCCGAACGCCTTGGGGATGGAGGGGCCGGTCACATCCGCGTCGAGAATCGCGGTGTGCGCGCCGCGCCGGTTCAGCTCCACGGCCATCAGGGAGGTGACAAGGCTCTTGCCCACGCCGCCCTTGCCGCTGACGACGCCAATCACCTTTTTAATGCTGCTCATCGCATGGGGCTTTTCCAAGAAATCCTCCGGGCGCATTTTGCGCTCGCCGCAATTTTCGCTGCAGTGCTCACAATCGTGGCTGCATCCTTCGCTCATTTCCTTCACGCCTTTCCGCGCCCGTGGGGCGCACTCCATAATCGCGCCCGTCCCCCGATTTGTGACAGGCGTACCCCGGCGGACAAACGGGCCGCAGGGGCCCGGTGCGCGCCGGGGGTCTGTATCTGATTATACGAGGCCGCGGCCCGTTTGTCAACGTGAGGGCGCGCGCCGGGCGGAACTTTTCCGCCGCGTGCAACCTTTCGACCGTTTTTTCCGTCTTATTGACAAAGCCATACACCGCTTTCCTCTCCTGCGGGCGGGGATATCCGATCCCCGCGCACAGAAGAAGCGCCAAAGGAGGAGTTTTGATGAAGCAGAAATACCGGCAGGAGGAGGAGTTCCCCGAGGAGGAGCTCTATGAGGAGGAAGCATACGAGGCGGACTTTTATGAGGAGGTCGCCTACGAGGAGGAGCCGCGCTGGACGCGGGCGGAGCTGCGCCGCCGGAACCGCAGGCGGCGGCGCGTCGTTCTCTCCGCCACCGTCATCACCCTGTTTTTCCTGTGCGGGCTGCTGTTCTTTCTTCTGCCCGCCCTGCTCTCGGGGGAAACGCCCTCCCCCCTGGCCCAGCCGCCCGAGCCGCCGCAGCTGACACGGCAGCAGCCGGAGCTCTCCTCCATCGAGATCCCGGACTGGATCGACGAGGAGCTGCTCGACCTCGGCGGCAGCCGCAGCGGCGTCCGGCTCGAGGAGGTCAACGATATCGCGATTCACTACGTCGGCAACCCCGGCACGAGCGCCGAGGGCAACCGCAATTACTTCAACGACCCCGCCACGGAGGTGAACGCGCATTTCCTCATCGGGCTCGACGGCGAGATCATCCAGTGCGTCCCGCTCGACGAGAAATCCGCCGCCACCAACGAGCGCAACCGCGATACCATCTCCATCGAGGTCTGCCACCCGGACGAGACGGGCCAATTCACGGACGCCTCGTATCAATCGCTGGTGCGGCTGTGCGCCTGGCTGTGCGAAGAGCTCGGCCTCGACGAGACGCACCTCATCCGCCACTATGACGTGACGGGAAAGCTGTGCCCGCTCTACTTTGTCGACCACCCGGAGGCCTGGGAAGATTTCTGCGCGGACGTGGGGGCGGCGCTGCGGGGCGCCGCGTAAGCCCATCTCCCACACCGGGCCGCGCCGGCGGCGTCTGAAAGAAAAAGCACGGTCAGCTCCCCTTTGCGGGGAGCCGGGCCGTGCTTTTTTCCGTCATGCTCCGGCCTCTCCCGATTCCCTGCGGTCGAAGCTCCGGCACTCAGAAAGCCGTATTTTATCGCCGTCTCTCCTCCGGCGATCTCCCGCAGGGCGAGCTTGTGGCCCGCGGGAATCGGCTCGCGCAGCGTGAGAGGGCCGTCCGGGCCGTCCACCGTCTGCCCCGCCGCGAGCGGACGCAGGGCGACGGCGACGGCGTCGCGCGGATGCACACGGTAAAGCTCCTTCATCACGCGCCCTCCTCTTCGAGGACGGCCCGCAGCGCTCCGCGCACGCCGTTTTCCCGGATGGCGCGCAGATCGGCGCAGACAAGCGGCAGAAAACCGGGCAGAGCGGGCAGCTCTTCGCCGAAGAACCCGGACTCGCAGACCGCGCGGACATACGCCTCCGCCTCGCCGCGGCTGAAGCGGCGGATGAGCTCCAGGGCCTCCTGCGTGTCGCGCAGGGGGTAGAGCGTCTCCCCGCGCGCGCCGAAGAGGACGCCGTTCTCCTCGCGCGAGACCGTGGAGAAGGCCAGGAGAGCGGCGAAGGAGAACATCAGCAGCCGGGGCCGGCGCTTCGCGGCCGCGCAGTCGAGCACAGACGGCAGCACGCGCTCGCGCCACTTGAGGAAGGAGTTGGCCGCGATATCGAGCAGCCGGTGGTCGAGGAAGGGATTCGCGAAGCGGTCGGCCACGTCGCGGAAAAACGACTCCGAGGCCTCCCGCGGCGCGGGGACAAAGGGAACGATCTCCCTGCGCTCGGCCCGCTCCCAGAAGGCGCGCAGCATGCCGTCCTCCATGCAGCCGCGCACCAGCTCCAGTCCCGCGAGGCAGGCGGCGGGAGCCAGCAGCGTGTGCCCGCCGTTCAGGATACGCACCTTGCGCTGCCTGAGCGGGGTCAGATCGTCCACAAAGACGGCGGGCCCGCCGGGGAGATCGACGGGAAAGCGGGCGGCGACGTCCGGCGGGGCCTCGATCGCCCAGAGGCCGAACGGCTCGCCGACGGCGGCCAGCTCATCCCGCCAGCCCAGCCGCTCCCACAGGGCGGGCAGCTCCTCCGGCGCGCAGTCGCCGACGATGCGGTCGACAAGGGTGGAGCAAAAGCGGCAGCTCTCCTCCACCCAGCGCAGAAAGGCCCCGCCGAGCGCCCAGCGGCGGGCAAGCGCAAGCACGCAGCCGCGCAGCCTGTCCCCGTTTTGCTCGACGAGCTCCGTGGGAAGCAGAATGAGGCCGCGGGCCGGGTCGCCGCCGAAGGCGCGAAAGCGCTCGAAGAGGAAGCGGGTGAGCTTGCCGGGAAAGGAGACGGGCGGCTCGTCCCCGAAGCGGTCGCCGGGATCGAGGGCGATGCCCGCCTCCGTGGTGTTGGAGATCACAACCTGAAGCGATTCCAGGCGCGCGAGCGCGAGGAAGGCAGGGAAATCGCGGTGAGGATGGACGGCGCACGCCACGCAGGAGACGGGGTGCGTCTCCTCCACGACGCGGCCGTCCCGCCGCCCGCGCAGGACGGCGGCGAAGCGGCAGCCCTGCCGCTCGAAAACGTCGAGGCTGCCGTGGGCTCTCGGCTTGACGATGGCGACCGAGCCGTCGAGGCGGCCCGCGTCGACGGCGGCCTGGAGGATTGGATCGACAAGACCGCGCAGGAGCTTGCCCTCCCCGAACTGCACGACGCGGATCGGGCGGGCGGTTGGAAGCGCTTGCGCCATGGATCAATCCTCCGGGAAGGCGAAGAAGCGCTTCGCGTTCTTATAGCAGACGCCGCGCACGAGCTCGGAGAGGAGCTCGCGGTCGAAGGGCAGCTCGCCCTGCTCCACCCAGGGGCCGAGCAGGTTGCAGAGGATGCGGCGGAAATACTTGTGGCGGGTGTAGGAGAGGAAGCTGCGCGAATCGGTGAGCATGCCGACAAAATTGCCGAGCAGCGACGAGGCGGCGAGGCCGGTGAGCTGCTCCTCGATGCCGCGCTTCGTATCGTTGAACCACCAGGCCGCGCCGTGCTGCACCTTGCCGCGGACGCCCTCGCCGTGGAAGCTGCCCGCGAGCGCGTCGAGCATCGCGTTGTCGTTGGGGTTGAGCGAGTAGAGGATGGTCTTCGGCAGCGCCGCGCCGCGCTCGAGATCGTCGAGCAGGGCGGGAAGGCCGGCGCCGTTGTCCCCGCCGCGCATGCAGTCGAAGCCGGTGTCCGGGCCGAGGCGGGCAAGGTTTTCTGTGCTGACATTGCGCAGGGCCGCGTAATGAATCTGCATGACCCAGCCGCGGGCGGCGTACTCCCCGCCGAGGAAGCGCAGCAGGAAGCCGCGGTAGCCCTCGCACTCCGCCGCGGGGAGCGCCTCGCCGCGCAGAGCCTTCTCAAAGGCAGCCTGCGCCTCCTGAGCGGTGGAGCAGCGCACGGGCACGGCGTCGAGGCCGTGGTCGCTCACGCGGCAGCCCTGCGCGTGGAAAAAGTCCATGCGGGCGCGCAGAACGGCAAGCAGGGAATCGAGATCGGCAATCTTCCCGCCTGCCGCCTGGGAAAGGCGGCGGATGTAGGCCGGGAATTCCGGCTTTTCCAGGTTGAGGACCTTATCGGGCCGCCAGGCCGGAAGCACCCGCACGGGGAAGGAGCGGTCCTCGCGGATGGCCTGATGCCAGCGCAGATCGTCGGCGGGATCGTCCGTCGTGCAGATCACCTCCACGTTCGATTGCAGAATCAACTGCCGCACGCTCAGCGACGGCAGCTTTTTCTGGCACTGCCGCCAGACCTCCGGGGCCGTGCGGCCGTTGAGCACGCCGTCATAGCCGAAATAGCGCTTGAGCTCGAGATGGCTCCAGTGGTAGAGCGGATTGCCCGCCGCGCGCGGGAGCACCTCGGCGAAGCGCTGGAACTTGACCTCCCCCGGCGCGCTGCCGGTGATCTCCTCCTCCGGCACGCCGTTCGCGCGCATCAGCCTCCACTTGTAGTGATCGCCGCCCAGCCAGACCTCGGCCATGTCGGCGAAGACGTGATCCTCCGCGATGGCGCGCGGATCGATGTGGCAGTGGTAATCGAGGATGGGCAGCCGCGCCGCGCAGTCGTGGTAGAGCTCGCGGGCCGTGTCGCTGTGCAGAAGGAAATTGTCGTCCAGAAACGCTTGCATGATATCGACTCCTTTTTTCCGGTTTTTACTCCGCCGCCTCCCCGGGGCCGGGCCCGTTCGGCGGAGCGCTTTTCCTTTTCTATCATAGCACAGTTTTCAGGCGGACGGCCATAGTTCTTTTGCTTTTTTGCACGGAAAAATGACGCGCCTTTCCGCGCTCCGCAGCCAGCCGACCGTCTTGCAACGCCGCCTGCCTTCGTGTACAATAGAAACAGTTGAAGACGCTGCGCGGCCGATCTGACCGCGCAGAAAAGGAGGGACGCAGATGAACCGGCAGACGCTCAAACCGGGCAGCTCCCTGCTGCTCGGCGGAATATCCTACGAGATTGAGGGCGTGGAGGGCTGCGGCAGCAGCGCCGTCGTCTATCGCGCCTCCTACCGCGACGCGCTCAGCCCGGACGCCCTGCACCATGTGCTGCTCAAGGAGCTCTTTCCTTTCAGCGAGACGGGGGCGATCTACCGCGCGGCAGACGCGAGCGTGGCCTGCACGCAGGAGGGGCGGGCGCAGCTCGACGGCGCCCGCCGCCGCTTCCTGCTGGGCAACGAGGTCAACCTGGCTCTGCTGAGCCGCGCGCCGGCGGGGACCTCCGGCAATCTCAATTCGTTCGAGGCCTACGGCACCTACTACTCCGTGCTCGCCGTCCACGGCGGGGAAAACCTGCTTACCATGATGGAGCGGCGCGGCCCCATCCCCCTGCGGGAGGCGATCGCCATAGAGCAGAAGCTTCTCGACGCGCTCGCGCTCTTTCATGAAAACGGCCTGCTGCACCTCGACATCAGCCCGGACAACATCCTGCTCCTCCCCTCCTACGCTCTGCTCATCGATTTCAACAGCGTGTGGGATACGAGGGGGGCAAACGGCGAGGACTTCACCTTCAGCCGCAAGCCAGGCTATTCCGCGCCGGAGGTCCTGCTGCAGAATTTCCGGGACATCGGCTTCGCCACCGATCTCTATGCCTGCTGCGCTGTCTTCTTCCATCTCCTGACAGGGCGGCGTCTGCGCGAGGAGGAGACGGTGGGCGGCTATCTGCGCCGCACGCTGGCCGGGGAGCTCCGCTGCCTGCGGGACGTGCCGCAGACGGCGGCGGCAAAGACGGTGCAGATCCTGCTGAAGGGCCTGCACACATTAAGCCGCAAGCGTTATCAGAGTGTGGACGAGCTGCGGGCGGAGCTCGCCGAGCTTCTGCGGCGTCTGGACGGCTGCGGCGTGACGGAGAGCGCCCTGTGGGAGGCCAGCGCCGCCCTCTGCCGCAGGCAGAAGGACGACGCCACCGCGTATCTGGCTCAGCCGGTGCGCAGCCCCGGCGGCACGCTCAGCCGCGAAGCCCTGCTCGACAGGCTGGGGCAGGGCGAGGGCTTCCTGCTGACAGGGCCGGGCGGCATGGGCAAGACAAGGCTGCTCTCGGAACTCTGGCGGCAGACGACGGCGGCCTACCGCCCCGGCTCGCCTGTTTTCCTGCGTCTCTCCCTGCGCGAGTATCAGGAGACGGGCGGAGAGGCGTATTTCCTGCGCCGGAGCCTGCTGCGCCTGCTGCAGTTCCCGCCGGAGCACGCACAGTATCAGGACGCGCTGCACCGCCTTGAGAGCCTGCTGGACGAGGCGGGGACCGGCGGACGGGCGCGTGTGGTGCTCCTGCTCGACGGCCTCAACGAGGCGGGCCGGAAATGCGAGCGGCTGCTGGCGGAGATCGAGGGGTTGGCCGCGCGGCCCGGCGTGGGCACTCTCGTCACCGACCGCTCCGACGCCGTGCTCTCCTATGCGCTCGGCGGCTTCTCCGCCCTCTCGCTCGCGCCCCTGAGCAGGGAGCAGGTGGAGGCGGAGCTGGGCCGTTCGGGCCTGGCTGTGCCCACCTCGCAGAGCCTCTCCTCCCTGCTCGCAACGCCCATGCTGCTCTTCCTCTACCGCGACGCCTGCCTCTCCGGCGCGCAGGACGGCGGCGCGGCGGTGGAGACGATGGAAGAGCTCGTCTCCCTCTATCTTGAGCGCTTCGCTCTGGGCGCGCTGCGGGCCGACGCGGGCGATCAGGGCAGGCAGCTGTGCACCCGCTATCTGCTCGAGCACCTGCTGCCGGACATTGCCGGAGAGCTGCAGCGCAAGGACCGGACGCTGCTCTCCTTTGAGGAGCTGTGCCGCGTATCCGATCTGAGCTACCGCAGACTGCGCAGCAGGGCCTTCGGAGCGGCCTTCCCGGCCTTTCGGGGCAAGACGCGCGTGATGCTGGAGGGAATCGCCGGGGCGGCGGAGTGGTATGATTTCGCCGTGAACGAGAGACTGACCGACAAGCTTGGCCTGCTCGTGCCCACAGCCGGCGGCCACTTCAGCCTGCTCCACGACAATTTTCTGCCCGTCCTCGCCGCCAGGGCACGGGAGAACCGCCGGCAGTTCGCAAGGGGATGCCGCCTCGTCTGGCGGGGGCCGGCCATCGCCGCGCTCGCCGTCCTGCTGGCGGCGGCGGGAACCGGGGCCGCTCTCTCCCACATCGCGGCGCGGAGCGAAACGCAGGCCGCGCTCACCCAGGAGGAGCAAGGCCTGGTCTACGACGCCGTCTCCTGCCTGAACACGTCGCTGGGAAAGTGGAGCAGCCAGATAGCGGCGCAGCGCGAAATTCTGGAGAGAGCGTCGATCAGCGACGTGCTCGACAACAGCGACGCGGGCGCGCTCGCGAAGCTCGACGCCCTGATCGGACAGAAGGAGCAATTTCTCGCCGCCGTCTACGCCTCCCCGCTCGACGAAACGCTGGCCGCCTCCCTGCGCGGGACGGAGGCGGAAAAGCCTCTGTTTTCCGTGGACACGCTCGAGCTGCTGTGCGGGCGCTACGCTGAGATGGAATCGGTGACGGCCGCGGCGCTGCCGCAGCTGCGCGACGCGCTTTGCAGCCCGGACAGCGTCTACGACAGCCGCGACAAGCGGGAACGGCTGATCCTCGCCTATCAGGACTACCTCGACGCGGAGACGCGCTATGTGTCCTATCTGCTCGCCTCCCTGCTGGCGGAGCTGCCGGAGGAAAATCAGGCGGACGTGCTCTCCGTCGTCACCTATCTCGAAGCCTTCGCGGATTTTTACGACGGGGCGGGCAGCGTCTCGCCGGAGCGGCTGCCCGACGGAACGCAGCGGGCTCTCGAAGCGCTGAAGGCGGCGAGGACGGAAATGAGCGCCCAGGGCTACCTGATTTCATGGCCTCAGCCGTAGCTGTGCTCCGGCAGGCTTCGCCGGGCGGCAGGATCGGAAGAGCGCGCCGCAGCGCGCGCATCCCCTCTCCCCCGCGCGGCGGCTCCGCCCGAAAGCGGCGGAGCGATCAGAAACAGAAAGAGAGAAAGAGGGAGTTATCCATGCGACAGTTTTGGAAGGCTGGACTGGCGGCTTTGCTGACGCTGAGCCTCCTGGCAGGCTGCGAAATGCAGGAGACCGCCTCCGGCGCTCCGGTGGAAACCGTTTCCCTCCCGCAGGGGAGCTCCGCCGCGGCAAGCGAGGCAGAAAAGCCCTGGGAGGCGTTCGGCGTCTCCGAGGATTTCTACGCGGTGACGGAGGACCTGGCGGCGCGCTTTCTGGCGCTCGACAGCGACGGCAAGCGCTTCGACGACGCGCTCCTGGCGGTGGGAGACTATCTGCATGGCACACTGACGAAGGAGGAGGCGCAGGCCGCCCTGCTCGAAGCGTCCGACGCCTGCGCGGATCTGCTGGCGGCGGAAGAGACGGTCGTGCTCGACGGGACGCTGACGGAGCAGCTGCGCAGCTGCAGCGTCTCTCCGGAGGAATATGAGGCCTTCGCCAACAGCCGCGGCATCGACCTGCAATCCTGCCAGACCAGCCTTTCCACCCTGCAGCTCTACCTGCAAAACGCGGACACCGATGAAAACGCGCGGGAGAACCTGCAATTCTTCCATTCCATCCACACGCGGATGCAGGACAGCATGCGCGGATACTATTACTACGGCTGCCTGAACTACTGGTTTCCGTCCGCCGGGGAGGCGGAGCTGGCCTGCCTGCAGGACGTCATTGTGGCGAACATTGTCTCCTATCTCCCGCAGGACGCCGAATGGCTTGACAGCGCAGAGGCTGTGGAGGAGCGCGTGATGGCCTGCCTCGACGAGGTGGAGGCAGCGCAGGCTGAGCTCGCGCAGCATGTCGGCCAGGAGCAGGAGGAGCTCTATGAGCTCGAGCAAGCAGCCGGAGAGCAGCAGGCGGCGCAGGAGCCTGCCGTTTCCTCCGCCCCGTCCTCCGTGCCGGAGGCGAACGCTTCCGCGGGAGACGAGGACGCGGCCCAGCAGGCCCTGGAGGAGCAGGAGGAGCTGCTCGAGCGGCTGTGGGAGATCAACGACCGGATTGAGGCGCTCAGCGCCGAGATTGCGGCAGCCAGCGAGGCCGGCGATGAGGAGCGCCTCGCAGAGCTGAGAGTGGAATTTGAGAAGGTTGTCGCGGAATACGAGGCGCTGACGGGCGAAATGAGCTCCGGCGAGTAAAAGCCGCCGTCATTTTCCGCACGCAGCCCCCTTCGACAGGCTAAAAAGGCCGCCGTCCTTTTGCCGGACGGCGGCCTTTTCTGATGCGATGCGGTATTTCCTGATGTTTCAGGAGGGGATTAGTACATGCCGCCCATATCCGGGGCAGCGGGAGCGGCCGGAGGCGTGGGCTCCTTCTTGTCGGCCACGAGGCTCTCGGTCGTCAGAATCATCTGGGCGACGGAGGCCGCGTTCTGCAGAGCGGAGCGGGTCACCTTGGTCGGGTCGACAACGCCGAAGGAGATCATGTCGCCATACTCCTTGGTGAGGGCGTTGTAGCCGTAGCCGTTCTTGCCGGCGTTCTTGATGTTCTCCACGATAACGGAGCCCTCGACGCCAGCGTTCGCGGCGATCTGGCGGATCGGCTCCTCCAGGGCCTTGAGCACAATCTGCACGCCGGTCTTCTCGTCGCCGTCGGTCTCCGCGACGAGCTTCTCAACCTCGGGCAGGGTGTTGATGAGAGCGACGCCGCCGCCGGGAACAATGCCCTCCTCAACGGCAGCCTTCGTGGCGGCCAGGGCGTCCTCGATGCGCAGCTTCTTCTCCTTCATCTCAACCTCGGTGGCCGCGCCGACCTTGATGACGGCGACGCCGCCGGCGAGCTTCGCCAGGCGCTCCTGGAGCTTCTCGCGGTCGAAATCGGAGGTGGTGGTCTCAATCTGAGCGCGGATCTGGTTCACGCGGGACTTGATGGCGTCCGCGTCGCCGGAGCCGCCGACGATGATGGTGTTCTCCTTGTCGACCTTCACCTGGCGGGCATGGCCCAGCTGGCTCATGTCGGTGTCCTTGAGCTCGAGGCCGAGATCGGAGGAAATGACCTGACCGCCGGTCAGAACGGCGATATCCTGCAGCATCTCCTTGCGGCGATCGCCGAAGCCGGGAGCCTTGACAGCCACGCAGTTGAAGGTGCCGCGCAGCTTGTTGAGGATCAGGGTGGTGAGAGCCTCGCCCTCGACGTCCTCGGCGATGATGACGAGCTTTCTGCCGGACTGGACGATCTTCTCGAGCAGGGGCAGGATCTCCTGGATGTTGGAGATCTTCTTATCGGTGATCAGGATGTAGGCGTCGTCCATGACGGCCTCCATCTTGTCGGTGTCGGTGGCCATGTAGGGGCTGATATAGCCGCGGTCGAACATCATGCCCTCGACAACCTCGGAGTAGGTCTCGGAGGTCTTGCTCTCCTCAACGGTGATGACGCCGTCGGAGGTAACCTTCTCCATGGCCTCGGCGATCAGCTTGCCAATCTCCTCGCTGGAGGCGGAGACGGTGGCAACGCGGGCGATGTCGTCGGAGCAGGTGACCTTCTTGGAGTGCTCGTGCAGAGCCTTGACGGAGGCGTCGACCGCCTTCTGGATGCCCGCGCGGACAACCATCGGGTTGGCGCCGGCGGTGACGTTCTTCATGCCCTCGCGGACGATGGCCTGCGCCAGCAGGGTGGCGGTGGTGGTGCCGTCGCCGGCGACGTCGTTCGTCTTGACGGAGACCTCCTTGACGAGCTGGGCGCCCATGTTCTCGAAGGGATCGTCGAGCTCAATCTCCTTGGCGATCGTCACGCCGTCGTTGGTGATGAGCGGAGCGCCGAACTTCTTGTCGAGAACGACGTTGCGGCCCTTGGGGCCGAGGGTGATTTTGACGGTATCGGCGAGCTGGTTGACGCCGCTCAGAAGAGCCTTTCTGGCATCCTCGCCGTAAATAATCTGCTTAGCCATGATACATTACCTCCAAATCCTGATGTAAATGCAAAATGATGTGACACGCCGGACGGCGAATTACTCGACAATGGCGAGAATATCGCTCTGACGGACGATGGTGTACTCCTGGCCGTCGACCTTGATCTCGGTGCCGGAATACTTGCTGGTGATGACGCGGTCGCCGACCTTCACGGTCATGACGACTTCCTTGCCGTCCACCACGCCGCCGGGGCCAACCGCGATGACGTCGGCAATCTGGGGCTTCTCCTTGGCGGAGCCAGCCAGCACGATGCCGCTCTTCGTCGTCTCCTCAGCTTCCTCCATCTTGATCAGGACTCTGTCACTCAAGGGTTTCACGGTCATTTCAAGATTCCTCCTTCGATATAGCAGCTTGAGTTTTTACTTTGTCAGTTAGCACTCTTTCTTTCTGAGTGCTAACACTATTTTAGCCACTGTCTTCGGAAAAATCAAGAGTTTTTTGAAGAAATCCATGGATTTCATAAATTATTTACAAATATACGAAAACCCCGGAACTGTCCGTCCCGGGGTTTTCGTGAGAGGAACTGGCCGATTCCGGCCGCGGCGGGCGTTTCCGCTTCCCCCTGTTCTCAGTGCGAGAGCGGGGACAGGCGCGCGTTCTCCACATACATCGTCTGGATTTCCTCCCTGTCGAGCACAGCCAGCACCTCCTGCGGTCTGCCCTGCATCAAAAAGCCGTACACCTGAACGCCGTTTTCCTCCACATGGGAGAGCACGTACGAAAGCTCGGTGGGATTGAGATTGTGTTTGAGGGCGGCGAGGAACTCCTCCCGATCCGCGAGATAAGCGAGCATCGATTTGAAATGCGTTTCCCACGCCCCGGCAGATATCGGGTTCTCGTGGTTTGCAAGCTCCAGGGCCGGGTAGCGCTCCTCGTCGTACTTATCCTCGAGAATAATGCCGGTGCCCGTCGGCTCAAAGCCGAGCACCGAGTGCTGTCCTTCTCCGCCGCGCACCGCGACATAGAAAATCGTGCTCCCTCCCTCCTGCGTCACCTCGCGGTAGAACGCTTCAAACTCTTCGAGCGTCAGATCGTCGTGAAAGGTAAAGTAGGCAAGCGCGCGGGCCGACTCCGGCAGCTCCCGCAGCTGCTGCTCCTGCTCCCGCTGCGTGTGATCGGGAGGAACAAAGGAGAGGGTTCCGTCCGTGTCCTGCCAGGCAAAATTGCCGAGCTTCCACTGCAGGGCGTTGACCACCGGCTGGCGGAAAAAGCACTGATTGACCATGCTCCAGTCGGCGAATGTGCCGCCGCTCACGAAACCGGTGAAGGTCTCCTCCTCGCCAAAAAACAGATTTTGCTGGCGGATCGACACCTGATAGGAGCCGGGGCCGGTGTGCTCCGCCGAGGCGGAGCTGGTGACGAAGCCGGGTGAAAAAAGCTCCGTGACGACGGCGGCGTCGAGCATGAACTGGCCGTCCCCACCGTATCGCTCGGCAACCCCGCGGTTTGGATTGTAGCACGAGAGATCGTAAAGCCGCACCCCGCCGAACACCGCGCCGAGCACGACGAGAACAAGCGCGGCGGCCAGCACGGCAGCGCGCAGAAAACGGCGGCGCACCGCCCGGGAGACGCGGCCCGTCTCCTCCCTCTCCCTCTCATCCGGCAGCAGCAGCGCTCCCTCGTCCTGTCCGGCAGCAAACTCGCTGAGCGCCTCGTATTTTTCGAGCTCGCTCTCGAACTGCCCGCGCTCCTCCTCCGTGGCGGTTCCGTCCTGATACCGCTGCATCAAATCCCGAAAGCTCATTCCTGTTCCTCCTTTGCAATCCGCCGCAGGCCGGCCCGCGCGCGGCACAGAGCTGTGCGCACGGCTCCCTGCGTCTGGCCCGTGAGGGCGGCGATTTCCCGAATCTCATAGCCGAGAAAATAGGTCATGTACAGCACCTCGCGGTACCGCGGCGGCAGCCGCAGCAGCCAGCGGTACAGCGCCTGCCGCTCCTCTCCGGCAATCAAATGCTCCGCGACGTCAAATTCTGCGGGGAGCTCACGCCACTCCTCCTGCGGATGCGCCTTGCGGCGGCGCACACGGTCGAGATAGCTGTTGCGGCAGACGCGCAGCAGCCAATAGCGCAGCGGCGCGCGGCTGTCCTCCAGGGAGAGGAAGGCCTTATAGAAGGCGTCGCTCGCCAGCTCCTCGGCCTCGTGCGGATCGCGGCAGAGGGAGAGGGCATAGAGGTAAACCTCCCGTCCATAGGCGTGATAGGCGCATTCCAGCTCGTCCGGCTTCATCCCTCTCCCTCCCTTCGATCCATAAACGCAGCAGCCGGGAAATTGTTACACCTTCCCGGCAGACTTTCGTTCCGCCGTGTCAGTGTGCGCCCCTCCCCGCACCGGACGGCCGCCGGTCCGGCCGCGAGCCGGGAACGCAATGAGGGCGCTCCGCCGAAGCGAAGCGCCCTCTGCGCAGCGAATGAAAAACGTTCCGCGCTCACGCCTCCGGCTCCAGAAAGGTGAAGGCGGCGGGGCTGACGGTGAAGGAGATGCTCTGCGTCCTCACACACTCGCCGTCGCAGGTGGCGATGGCCTCCGGGCGCGCCGAGACCTCCATGCGCCTGCCGCGGCGGTAGACGAGATAGGGGGCGAAGACGGGGGAATCCAGGTGCTCGCCGCGCTTGTACGCGGAGAGCATGCGCAGAATTTTCAAGCGCCCCGGCGTGCGGATCAAGACGAAGTCGAGCAGGCCGTCGTCCGGGACGGCGCGCGGCGCGCCGCGGTATCCGCCGCCGTAATACTGGCCGTTGCCCGCGAGGGCAAAGGCGAAATTCCCGCAGACGCGCTCCTCCCCGTCGATCGTGATATCCATTTCAAAGCCGAGCTTGCCGAAAAAGCACTTGACGAGGGCCAGGTTGTAGGCCATCGAACCGGTGACGAGCGGCAGCCGCTTGAAGCGCACCATGTGGTACGCCACGGCGGCGTCGAGGCCGATGGCGCACATGTCGGCGGCGGGGCCGTATTCGGTGAGGATCAGATCGAGCGGGCGCGGACGGGCGGCAAGCTGCGCCTCGGGCGAGAGAAAGCGCTCCCGCCCGCCGAAGCTGCGCACCAGATCGTCGCCGGAGCCGCAGGGAATGACGCCGAGGGAGAGACTGCCCTGTCCGGCCGCGCCCGCGGCGGCCTCGCGGAAGGTGCCGTCTCCGCCGACGGCGAAAACGCGCGTCTCCTCCCCCGTCTCCCCGAGAGCGCGCACCAGGCGCTCCGCGTGGCCGGGGGCTTCGGTGGTCTGAACCTCGAAGGGAGCGCCGCTGCGCCTCCAGCACTCGAGAAACGCGGGCAGCACCGTCCGGCGCGGATCCTGCCTGCCCGCCGCGGGGTTAACGAGGAAAACGGTTTTCACGCAATCGCCCTCCCTGGCCGGGGACGCGCCCCGGGCGGCTGTGCCGCGGTTATTTGAAATACTGGTAGACCTGGCATTTCATCATGCCGTTGTAGAGCTTGCGGCGCTTGTCGGCGCGGCGGCCGAAGCAGTCCTCGAACGTCTCGTCCGGGCTGATGATCGTATAGTGCCAGCCGGGGCGGCGCACAAAGACGCGGCCCATCTCGCGGTAGATCTCCTCGGCGGCGCGGATATCGAGCAGGCGCTCGCCGTAGGGCGGGTTGCACACCACCCAGCCGCTCTCGCCCCGCGGGGCGAAGTCGGAGACGCTTTTTTGCTCAACGTGCAGGCGGGCGACCACGCCGGCCTTGCGCGCGTTTTCCACGGTGAGGGCGACGGCGGCGGGATCGATATCCGAGCCGAAGGCCTCGAAGGCGGCGTCGCGGCGGATGAGCGACAGAGCGCGCTCCTTCTCCCGCTTCCACACGTTCGGCGCGACGGCCTCCCACTTCTCCGCGGAAAAGCGGCGGCGCAGGCCCGGCGCGATGTTCATGGCGGAGAGCGCGCCCTCGATGAGCAGCGTGCCGGAGCCGCAGAACGGATCGATGAGCGTGCCGTCCCGGCGCAGACGGGAGAGGTGGATCATCGAGGCGGCGAGCGTCTCCTTGATCGGCGCCTCCATGGAGGTGCCGCGGTAGCCGCGCTTGTGCAGGCCGGGGCCGCTCGTGTCGAGCATCACGCTGACGGTGTCCTTCATCAGCAGGAACTGCACCTGGTGCAGGCTTCCCGACTCCTCGAGCCACGGCACGCCGTATTTTTTGCTCAGGCGCTCCACGATAGCCTTCTTCACAATCGACTGGCAGGCCGGGACGCTCGAGAGCTTGGAGTTCAGGCTGCGCCCCTTCACAGGGAAGGCGTCCTTCCTGCCGATCCACTCCTCCCACGGCAGGGCGCGCACGCCCTGGAACAGCTCCTCGAACGTGCGGGCTGGAAAGCTGCCGAGCAGAATGAGGACGCGCTCGCCGTAGCGGCACCAGAGATTCGCGCGGGCAAGCAGCTCGTCGCCGCCGGAAAAGAGGACGCGGCCGGTCTGCGGCTCCACCTTCTGCGCCTCCATCGCGAGCAGCCCGTCGGCCACAAAGCCCTCCACGCCCAGCAGGCAGGGGATCGCCATCTGATATTGGTTCATGTCGCAGCTCCTTGTCTCGGGGCGGCGCCGCGCGGCGCGCCCGGGGATAAAATCTTGCCATGCCCTCCGCGGAGAGCGCGGCTTTTCAGAATTGTGCCCGCCGCCCGGCCCGGAGGCGGACGGCGCGGCCGGGTCACACGCGCAGGGTGACGTCCGGGGTGATCTCCCGCTCGCGCAGGACGCGGCCAATCACGAGGAAATAGACCAGCGTCGACACCAGGCCGCAGAGGATGTCGACCGAGGGCTCGGCGTAGAAGGCGCCGGGCGCGCCGAACGCCATCGGCAGGGTGACGGTGAGGGCGAGAAAGAGCAGCTTGCGCGTCAGCGAGAGGGTGACGGCCAGCTTGGGAATGCCGAGGGCGGTGAAGCCGTCGACCACCTCATACTGCATCGCGAGCGGAATCACCCCCAGGGTGAACACGCGGATCCCCCACACGGAGAGCGCCGTCTGCTGCGGATTCTGCGTGAATATGCCCACGAAAAGGCCGCCCGCGAACTGGCTGACGAAGAACATCGCCGTGGTGAACAGGAGGCACAGGCCGAACAGCCAGCGGTAGGCCAGCTTGATGCGGGAAATGTTCCCTGCCCCGTAGTTGAAGCTCAGAAGCGGCTGCGTGCCGCCGGTGATGCCGCCGAGCGGCATGGTGATAAGCTGCATATAGCTCTGCACAATGGTGGCGCAGGTGATGTAGACGTCGCCCATCTGCGCGCCGCCGTAGCGCTGCAGGACGGAATTGAGGACGATCAGCAGCACGCTGTCTGTGGCCACAATGACAAACGGGGACAGGCCGAAGAGCAGCACGCGCCGCATGATCTCCCACGAATAGCCGCCGAAGGAGAGGCGGATGTGAATGCGCCTGCCGAGAAGGAAGGCCACCACAAAGAGGCAGCTGGCCGCCTGGGAAATCACCGTGGCGGCGGCAGCCCCGCTCACACCCATGCCCAGGGTGAAGATGAAGACGGGATCGAGGGCAATGTTGAGCGCCGCGCCGATGAGCACCGTCGTCATGCCGATGCCGGAGAAGCCCTGACAGATGATGAACTGGTTCAGGCCCACCGAGAGGATGGCAAAGGCCGTGCCGAGCACGTAGACGGTCAGATAGCTGTCGGCGTAGCCGAAGGTCTCCTCGCTCGCGCCGAAGGCTCTGAGCATCGGCTCCTTGAAGAGGAGCAGCACCACGGTGAGCACCGCGGCCAGCGCCGCCAGCATCAGCGCGCAGTTGGAGAGAATGCGCCGCGCCCGCTCCCTGTCTCCCGCGCCCATGCTCATGGCCATCAGCGGCGCGCCGCCGACTCCCACCAGAAAGGCGAACGAGGACACGAGCGTGACGATCGGCCCGCAGACGCCCGCGCCCGCGAGAGCGGTGTCGCCGATTTCCGGGATGTTGCCGATGTACATGCGGTCGACGATGCTGTAGAGCACGTTCACCAGCTGGGCCAGCATCGAGGGAATCGCCAGGCGCAGGACAAGGCGGCCCACCGGGTCGCGGCCCAGATCATTCGGTCTTGCCACCCGCTTCAGCCCTCCTCCCCGCTCTCCAGCGTCAGCGAGCGGAGAATCGCGTCGTAGTCGGGCGCTGCGCGGCGCAGGGAGACGGGACGCTCCCCGCACAGGAAGCAGTGGCTGCTCTCGCCGGTGCAGCGCAGCGCGCCGGTGGCGGCGTCCTCCACGCGGTAGGCGAGAAAGAGCTTCGCGCCGGTGTAGCCCGTGACGCGCACCCGGATGCGCACCGTCTCGCCGAAGCGCGCCATGGTTTTATACTCGCAGACGACGCGGATGACGGGGCTCACAATCCCGCGGGCCTCCACCTGCTCGAACGGCATGCCGATCTGCGCCAGAAAATCGACTCTGGCCTCCTCAAACCAGCGGATATAATTGGAGTGATGGATGATCCCCATCCCGTCCGTCTCGTAATACTGTGCCTTGTGAAGATACGGCTCCCACTGCACGCAAATTCCTCCCTCATAAAAGGAAGGGAAAGGCGGGCTGCCTTCCCCTTCCGAAAACTGACGCTTTCGCGCTTACTTCGTGTAATTGTCGAAATAGCCCTGCACGTAGACAATCGGCGTGCCCTTGTCGCCGCTGCCGGAGGTCAGGTCAGCCAGGGAGCCGATGAGGTCCGTCAGGCGGCGCGGGGTGGTGCCCTGCGTGACCATCGTGCCCTTGAGGTTCTCGGCGCGCTCGTCCTTCTCGCGGATCGCGGTGCGGATCGCCTCGCGCAGGCTCTCGCCGGAGAGGCTGGCGAAGTCGTTGTCGGCCAGATACTTGAGCTTGACCTCGTTGGGCGTGCCGTCGAGGCCGGGGGTGTGGGCCGGAGAGACGACCGGATCGGCCAGCTCCCAGATCTTGCCGACGGGATCCTTGAACGCGCCGTCGCCGTAGATCATGACCTCCACATTTTTGCCCGTTTTCTCCAGAAGCATCGCATGGATGCGGTCGACCATCTCCTGGCAGTGGATCGGGAAGAGCTTGACGGTCTCCTCGGTGGCCTTGTTTGAGCCGAGCAGGCCGTAGGTATCGTTGTAGCCGCTGCCGTCCACGCTCTGCGTCATGATGTCGTCGAGGCCGTAGACCTTCTCGGCGCCGGCGGCCTTGAGGATGCGCTTCGTGCGGGCACGGGTGTGGATATCGCAGGTGAGGACGCTCTTCGTGTAGCTGAGGATCGCCTTCGGGTTGTTGGCGAAGATGATCTCAAGCTCGGCTCCTGCGCCCTCGATGAGCTCGCGGTAGTACTCGACATAGTCCACGCCGGTGAAGACGTGCTTCTGGTAGCCGAAGAGCTCGCGGTACTGCGCCTCGGTGAGGACGTCGCTCCACGGATTGACGCCCTTCTCATCCATCTGGTCGAGATCGATCAGGTGGTTGCCGACCTCATCGGAGGGATAGCTGAGCATGAGGACCACCTTGCGGCAGCCCATGGCGATACCCTTGAGGCAGATGGAAAAACGGTTGCGGCTCAGAATCGGGAAAATGATGCCGACCGTGTCCTCTCCGAATTTGCTCTTGACATCAGCGGCAATCGCGTCGACAGACGCATAGTTGCCCTGTGCGCGGGCCACGACAGCCTCCGTCACGGCGACGACGTCGCGGTCGCGGATGGCAAAGCCCTCGGATTCGGCGGCTCCGAGCACGGAGTCTACCACGATAGCCGCGAGATCGTCTCCCTCGCGGATGATCGGCGCGCGAACGCCGCGGGATACGGTCCCAACCATTCTTTCCATTCTTATAATTCCTCCTGTTGTTTTCCGCGGCGAGCCGCCGCTTCGAAAGCATTGTGCATCCATCGCACCGCCCGCGGCGCGCCCGGCCGCTTCACGCGGCCTGCGGGGGGCAATGCGAAAGCCCTTCTGTGAGGGAGCTACGCTTCATTATACTGCATTCCCCGCCCCGGATCAATGCGGGCGGGCGCATATTTTCACTTTTTTCGCCCTTATTCCACGGCCTGCGGCGCTTTTTCGCGGATCACCGCGAGAGCGGCCTCGTCCGCCACCACGGTGACGTCCCGGTGCAGCTGCAGCACGGAGGCCGGCACCTGCGGCGTGATGGGGCCGAAGAAGGAGCGGTAGAGGATATCCGCCTTGTCCTTGCCGCTGGCCACGAGCAGCACCTTCTTCGCGTTCATGATCGAGCCGATGCCCATGGTGACGGCGTAGCGCGGCACGTCGTCCATCGAGGCGAAGAAGCGGGAGTTGGCCTCGATCGTCTTCGGGTTGAGCTCCACGCGGTGGGTGGGGCCGACATACTCGTCGGCGGGCTCGTTGAAGCCGATGTGGCCGGTGTGGCCGATGCCGAGCAGCTGGATGTCCGTGCCGCCGAAGGAGCGGATCAGGGCGTCATAGCGCGCGCCCTCCCCCTCGGGATCCTCCGCGAGGCCGTTGGGAATGTTGGTGTTGGCCGGATCGATGTTGATGTGCGAAAAGAGGTTCTCGCGCATGTAGTAGGCATAGCTCTGGTCGTGCTCCGGCGAGAGGCCGCAGTATTCGTCGAGGTTGACGCTGCGCACCTGCGAGAAGTCGAGCATCCCCTTTTCATACCACTCGATCAGGCAGCGGTAGATGCCGAGCGGGGTCGAGCCCGTGGCGAGGCCGAGCACGCAGTCTCTCTTCATCGTCACCTGCGCGGCGAGCAGCGCAGCGGCTCTGCGGCTCATCTGGTCGTAATCCGAGGTTCCAATGATTCTCATAATTCTTCCTCCCTCCTCGCCGCTCCGGCAGCGAGCTTTCCTTTTCGTCTATTGTATCACAGCGGCGGCACGAAGTCATCGTTTTCGCGAAGTTTTCTCAAAATCCGCGCTTTTTCCAAACATTTTCCGCCAAACGACAAAGCAGCGCTCCCCAGCGAAAGGCTTCGCCGGAAAGCGCTGCGTGTTTTCCTGTGGACAGAGATCGGTCCGGGGGAGGCTCACTCCTCCTTCGGCTCCTCGGGCTCCGCCTGCGCCTCGGGCTCAGCGTCGGGCGCCTGCGCGGGCTCCTCCGGCTCCCCGGCAGCGGGATCCTCGAGCTTCTTGCCGCACTTGCTGCAATAGTTGGCGCTCTGCGGGTTCTCCGCGCCGCAGCCCTTGCAGACGGTGCGGTTGCGCATCGCGGAGATCTGCTCGTTCACGGCGTCGAGCTGCTCATACAGATCGTCGATCGCCACCACGCACTCGCGCACCAGGTCGGTCGCGTCGTTGTCCGTTTTCTGGGCGTCGTACACCATGCGGCCGAGAGACTCATACCGCTTCGAAATCTCGCCGTTGAGCTCCGCCGCGCTGAAGCGCAGCTTCGAGATATCTACAATTTTTCCCGCCGTCTTTCCCATGACGTTTACGGCCGATTTCGCATTGACGACAACATCCTCTAACAGGCCCATTTCATTCACGCTCCTTATCGGATTTTCTGGGGCAAACGCACAGCCTGCGCGGGACAGTCTCCTCACGGGCCGTGCGGCATTGGAATCATTATAGCATTCCTGAGAAGAAAATACAAGAAAGGAATTGTGAACGCCGCTTTTTTACCGCATTATCCCAAAAATTCGTGGAGAATCGAGTCCGGCGGCACGAGATCGGCGGACAGCGGCGTCACGCGGCAAAGCACGCGGGAAAGGCGCTGCGCCTCGCCGAAGCGGGGGCTGCCGGGCCCGACCGTGCCGAGCAGGGCGAGCGCCTCGTCGCGCAGGACGCAGCTCTCGTAGCCGAGGAAGGTGTTGATGGTGATGTCGGCGTCCGGGCGGAAGGGCTTGATGTAGCGGTATTCGCCCTGCATCACAGAGGGCCACATGCCCAGGGTGCGCTCCGCCGAGCAGGCGCGGAAGCGCGCGTCGCGCACGAGGCGGCGCACCAGGCGCATATCGTTGGGCGAGAGCAGCAGCTCGCCGTCCTCCTCCACGCCCTGCTTGACGCTCAGATAGGCGTGCAGAAGGCTTCCCTGCGGCATGCCCTCCGAGAGGAGCGGGTTGAGCGCATGCAGGCCCTCCATGATGACGAGGGAGTGGGCCGGCAGCTCGACGCGCTGCTTCTCCGGGGCGGGGCGGTGGTTCGCGAAGTCAAAGGACGGCATCCAGCAGGAGCGGGTTTCGATGAGCGAGAGCAGGCAGGAGCGGATCTGCGGGATATCGAGGGCGTGCACCGTCTCGAAGTCCGGCGTGCCGTCCGGGTGGTGCGGCGACTCGGCCTCGCTCAGATAGAAATTATCGAGAGAGAACACGAACGACGAGACGCCCGCCTGCCTGAGGCAGTCGAGCAGGAGCGAGGCCGTCGTCGTCTTCCCGCTGGCGGAGGGGCCCGCCAGGAGCACAATGCGGCAGTCCCCCGTCTCGCTCGCCGCCTTCTCCGCAATGCGCATCAGCTCGGCGCGGTAGGCGCGCTCCGATTCCTCCGAGAAGCGCTCCGGCTCCTCCTCGGCCCGGCGGTTGATCTCCTCCAGGGAGTTATGGTAATGTACGTACCGTTCCATCAAATTGATCATAGCAGTGCTTCACCCTGTTCTTTCTCTCCAGAACCTCCTGGAACCGGTCGATGTATTCATATGGGAACTTGAAGTTAAAAATGCGCTCGAGATCATCCGCGCCGGGGCGCTTGACCTTGGTGGCGGCCCCCGCCCCGCAGGCGAGAATGGTGTGCGTCTCGTCCATGATGTAGACGTTGTAGGGGCTCTCACAGCCGGGCTTGCACCAGCCGATGTTCTCCAGATTGCCCACCATGCGGCTCTGGCGGTAGAGATAATAGGGCTGATAGCCCTCCTGCGTCAGGCGGCGCTGGGCGTAGTCGAGCATCGCGGCGGCCGTCTCGGCCTCCGGCTCCCCCGCCCCGTCCTGGAAAATCTGCGCGGAGCGCTTGAGCGAGAGGGTGTGCACCGTCACGCTCTCCGGAGCGAGGGCGAGCACGCCGTCGAGCGTGGCCCGGAAGCCCTCGACCGTATCCCCCGGCAGGCCGGCGATGAGATCCATGTTGATGTTGTCCATGCCGCAGTCTCTCGCCAGGCGGAAGGCATCGAGCGTCTGCTGCGTCGTGTGGCGGCGGCCGATGCGGCGCAGCACCTCGTCTGAGAGCGTCTGCGGGTTGATGCTGATCCGCGTCGTCCCGCCCTGCCGCAGCGCCTCGAGCTTTTCGCGCGTCACCGTGTCGGGGCGGCCGGCCTCCACAGTGAGCTCCCGGCTGTGGGAGAGATCGAACTCGCGGTTGACCGTGCCGAGCAGCACGGAGAGCTGTTCGGCGGAGATGGCTGTGGGCGTGCCGCCGCCGAAGTAGACCGACTCCACCCGCAGGCCGCAGTCGCGCACCACCTGCGCCGTCTTGCGCAGCTCCTCGCAGAGCAGCTCCACATAGCGCGGAATCAGCCTGACCGTCTTCTCCACCGTGGAGGAGACGAACGAGCAGTAGGCGCAGCGCGTGGGGCAGAACGGAATGGAGACGTAGAGGCTGCACGACTCGGGCCGCGAGCGGCTGAGCAGGACGCCCTCGTTGTGCATCGTCGTCAGGCTCAGGCGCAGCTTTTCCTCGGTGACGAGATAGTCCTCGCGGAACACGCGCGCGGCCTCTTCCTCCCCGAAGCGCTCCGTCAGCGATCGCAGAAGCTTGACGGGCCGCACGCCGGTGAGGATGCCCCAGCGCGGACGGACGCCGCAGGCCGCCTCGAGCTGGCGAAACAGCAGCACCGCCAGGCGGCGCTCGATCTCCTGCGGCTTCTCTGAGGCGGGAACCGCGTCCTCCGCCTCGCCCTCATACCGCCCGACCCGCGTCCTGACAAGCAGACGCAGCCCCGCTCCGTCCGGCTCCACAAGAGTCAGGGCGGCGTCGGGGCCGTCGAAGTCGCGGCAATCCTCGAGCACTTCTATTTTCTGCCGGTGAAAAAAGAGCCGGCACAGGTTTTCCATCTCGTAGTGAAACGAGTGGCCGTACAGGAACAGCTTCAAAACAGTCCGCCTTTCTGTGTCAGAAATCAAAGTGCGGGGCGCGCGGCCCCGGCGCGGGAGCGGCCTTTTACTGGAGATAGGGATTATAGCGGCGCTCGCGGTTCATGGTCGTCTCCGGGCCATGGCCGGGGAAGACGCGGTAGTCGCCCGGCAGCTCCGCCAGGCGGCGCACCGACTGCATGATCATCGACGTGTTGCCCGTGGGGTGATCCGTGCGGCCCACGCTGCCGCAGAAGAGCGTGTCGCCCGCAATCAGGATGTCGCCGGTCAGCAGGCAGTGGCTGCCGATCGTGTGGCCCGGCGTGTGCAGCGGGCGCAGCGAGAGGCTGCCCGCCGTGAGCGGCCGGCCCTCGGCATAGAGGCCGCTTGTCTCAAACGGCTCGAGCCCGCCGGGCACCATGTAGGCCAGCGTCAGCGCGGGCTCCTCGGGGAACTGCTTCTCCTGCAGGGGCAGGAAGACGGGCGCGCCCGTCAGCTTCTGCAGGCGGGAAACGCCCATCATGTGGTCGAAGTGGCAGTGGGTGAGGACGATGCCTTTGACATGCTCGGCCCCCACGCGGCGCACCACCTCCTCCAGCCGCGGCTCATACCAGCCGGGGTCGAAGACGAGGACGTCGCCGGTCTCCGTATCCTGCAGAAAGTAGCAGTTTGTCTCAAGCGGGCCGAGCACAATGTGCCTGATATCGATCATAAAACGGTCTCCTTCTCTTTACGGGCGCCGCACCGAGGAGACGCCCTCGACGCGGGACAAGCGGTCGATCACGTTTTGCAGGTGATCCCGCCCGTTGATGGTGATGGACACGACGATGGCCGCGCGGCCGTCCTTCGTCTCCCTGGAATTGAGCGTGTGAATCGGGACGTGCATATTGAAGAACTGCTGCGTCACATCGGCCAGCAGGCCCGTGCGGTCGTTGGCGAGGATCTCGAGGGTGATCTTGAACTCCTCCTTCACCTCGCCCACCCAGTGCGCCTGAATCCAGCGCTCCGGCTCGGCGGCCTTGGCGATATCCTCGGGCACGTTGCTGCAGCTGCGCTTGTGAATGGACACGCCGAAGCCGCGCGTGATGAAGCCGATGATGTCGTCGCCGGGAAGCGGCGAGCAGCAGCGCGAGAATTTGATGAGGCAGTTGTCCATGCCGTCCACCACCACGCCGCTGGCCGGCTTCCTCTGCTGCTGCACAGGCTTGGGAGCGGTGAGCTCGCGGGGCGCGGCCTGCTTGCGGCTCTTGAGATAGTCCTCCTTGACCTTCGGCATGATCTTCCAGAGCTGAATGCCGCCGTAGCCGATGGCGGAATAGACGTCGTCGGCGTTCTGGCAGTTCTGCTTTCTGCCGATGGTCTCGAGGAACTCCTTCATCTCCTCCTCGGTGAACTCGATGTTGGAGCGCTTGAGCTCGTGCTCGAGCTCCGCCTTGCCCTCGACGATGTTCTCCTCGCGCTTCTCGCGCTTGAACCACTGGCGGATCTTGTTTCTGGCCTCGCTCGTCTTCACAATCTTGAGCCAGTCGCGGCTCGGGCCCTTGCCGACCTCCCTGGTCGTCATGATCTCGACAATCTCGCCCGTCTTGACCTTGTAGTCGATGGGGACGATGCGCTTATCCACCTTCGCGCCCACCATGCGGTTGCCGACGGCGCTGTGGATGGCATAGGCGAAATCGATCACGGTGGAGCCGGCGGGCAGGCTGATGACGTCGCCCTTGGGAGTGAAGACGAAAACCTCCTCCGGGGAGAGATCGGACTTGATGGTGCGGATGAGATCGGTGGCGTCGCCGCTGTCCTGCTGGTTCTCGAGCATCTGGCGGATCCACGCCAGGCGCTTCTCGAGGGAATCTCCCCCGTTCTCGCCCGAGAGGCCGAGCTTGTATTTCCAGTGCGCCGCGATGCCGTACTCCGCCGTGTGGTGCATCTCCCAGGTGCGGATCTGCACCTCGAAGGGAATGCCCTCCTTGCCGATCACCGTGGTGTGCAGAGACTGGTACATGTTCGGCTTCGGGGTGGAGATATAGTCCTTAAAGCGGTTCGGCAGCGGGCGGAACATATCGTGAACGATGCCGAGAACGTTGTAGCAATCCTCCACCGTGTCCACAATCACGCGCACGGCGTAGATATCGTAGATCTCGTCCATGCTCTTGCCCTGAATGAACATCTTGCGGTAGATGCTGTTGATGCTCTTGACGCGGCCGCTGAGGTAGACGTTCGGGATCGAGGGAGAGACGCGCTCGCGGATGCGCTGCATCGTCAGATCAATGAACGACTTTCTCTCCTCGCTGCGCAGGGCGAGGCCGTGCTCAATCTCCTCGTAGGCGACGGGATCGAGGAAGCGCAGCGAGCGATCCTCGAGCTCCTCCTTGACGGCGCGGATGCCGAGGCGGTGCGCGATGGGGGCGTAGACCTCCATGTTCTCGAGGGACTTGTCGCGCTGCTTCTGCGGCTTCCAGAACATCGCCGTGCGCATGTTGTGCATGCGGTCGGCGAGCTTGATGATGATGACGCGGATATCCTCCGCCATGGCGATGAGCATTTTGCGGATATTCTCCGCCTGCTGCTCCTCGCGCGAGGAATAGGGAATTTTGCCGAGCTTTGTCACGCCGTCGATGAGGCCGGCGATCTCCGCGCCGAACGTTTTTTTCACCTGCTCGAGCGTGACGGGCGTATCCTCGACCACGTCGTGCAGAAGGCCGGCGACGACCGACTCGGTGTCCATGCCGAGCTCGACGAGAATGCACGCGACAGCCAGCGGATGGGAGATATACGGCGCGCCCGAGAGACGGCGCTGGTCGTGGTGCTGCGATTCGGCGAGCTGATACGCCTTGTCGATCAGGTCCAAATCGTATTCGCGCTCTGAGGAGCGGATCAGCTGGAGAAGATCGTCGTACGTTTTCAGCGTTTCCCTGGGCGGACGCGGATCGAACAATTCCTTCATATGGGCACTGTCTGTCATATTCTTCCCCCTCACTCCATTTGTTTCAGCCTGCCGAGCAGGCCGGAAGAAAAGAGATCTGTCTTCCCCTGTGCCGGCAGCATGGCAACGCGCAGAAGATCGCCGGCTTCCTCCAGGCGGACAAGGCCGTGCTCCGCCAAAACGGCGAGGCAGAGCGTCAGCTTGCCGAACGGAAGACTTCCGCGAAGCCTGCGCCACAGGAGCGCGGCGTCTCCGGCAAAGCCGTTTCGCCCGCGCAGCAGGCGGTACAGCTGCGCAAAATCATCCCGCGTGGGATAAAGCTCCTGCCATTCCTGCGGGGAGAGCGCTCTGCCGCGCAGCGCCTCCTCATAGAGCGAACGGCTCCGCAGGAGCTTTTCCGTGTCCAGCCCCGCCGGGCGCAGCTCCCGCACGCAGACGGAGAGAAGCTTCGACCCCATGTACTCCTTCGCCTCCACGGAGAGCGCCAGGTCCACCCGATCGCCCGGGTTGTAGGGCATCTCGTCCGGGGGAACGGAAAAGCGCACACAGCGCAGGGAAACGCCGTCCTTATTGACAATCAGGCGCGTATGCTTCCCTCCTCCGATCGGCCCCAGCTCCGCGATCACGGCGTCAAACAGGCCGAACAGCGGCGGCGGGTTCCCCGTGCCGAGCGGTTCGAGCATCGAGAGCTCGTTCGCGAGGTCCATGGTGATTTCCCGGGGGCTCACCGGGCAATCCACGGTGACCGACGGGAACACCGGCGGAAGGGAAAACGCGTGATCGTTGATCCGGCGGCGCAGCTCCTCCACCTGCCCGGCGGGGAGCGTGAGGCCCGCCGCCATCGGGTGGCCGCCGTATTTTGTGAGCAAATCGCCGCACGCGGACACGGCGCGGAACAGGTCGAAGCCCTCCACGCTGCGCCCGGAGCCCTTGGCCTCCCCGCCGGAAACAGAAATGACGAAGCAGGGCTTGCCGAACCGCTCTGTGATGCGGGAGGCGACGATACCAATCACGCCGTGGTGCCAGCCCTCCCCCGTCACAATCAGCACGCGGTCGAGCAGCCGTTCCGGCTCCTCCTGCAGCTGCTCGAGAGCCGCCTGGAAAATCTCAAGCTCCACGTGGCGGCGCCTGTCGTTATCCCTGCAGATCTCCTCGGCCAGCTCCTCGGCCTCCTCCGGGCTCTCGGTGAGCAGCAGGCGCACCGCTCTGTCCGGCGCGCCCATGCGCCCGGTGGCGTTGATGCGCGGCACGATCGTGAACGCCACGTTGATGGAGGTCAGCTCGCGATCCGCGATGCCGGCATATTCCATCAGGGTCCGCAGCCCCAGCCGATCCGTCTGGGCGAGCAGCCGCAGCCCCGCGCGCACAAACACCCTGTTCTCCCCCGTGAGAGGGACCACGTCGCCGATGGTGCCGATGCAGACCAGATCGGCGTAATTGTCGAGAAGGCCCTGCACGTCGCAGTCTCCGCCCTCGAGGGCCAGAATCAGCTCGAAGGCAACGCCGACGCCCGAGAGCATTTTGCAGCCGCTCGCGCAGTCCGCGCGGTGCGGGTCGACGACAGCGCAGGCCGCAGGCAGCTCCGGGCGCGGGCGGTGGTGATCGGTGACGACGACGTCGATGCCGAGCGAGGCCGCGTAGGCTACCTCCTGAATGGAGGAAATGCCGTTGTCGACCGTGATAATCAGCGAGGCCCCGCGCTCATGCAGCTTGTCGATCGCGCCGCAGTTGAGGCCGTAGCCCTCCGCCTCACGGTCGGGAATATAGTAGGTCACATTCGCGCCGCAGGATTCCAGATAGGAGTAAAGCATTGCGGTGGCCGTCACGCCGTCCGAGTCGTAGTCGCCGTAGACGGCGATGGCCTCAAACTCATCCACGGCACGGTGAATGCGCTCCACAGCCTGTTCCATGCCCGCAAACGAGAGGGGGGAAAAGCGGCTCTCCCCCTGCAGGAACGACTGCGCCTCCTCCGCGGAGACAAGACCGCGGGCAGCCAGCAGGCGCGCCATCACAGGGGAAAGCTCCGCCTCCCGGCGCAGCCTGCGCACCGCCTCTGTATTCTCCGCCGTCACCTTCCACTGCTTCATTTCCTCGCCGCTCCCTCTTCACAATAATCCGAACCATCCGTCAAAGCCGCAAAAGCGCGGTTTTCCGGGCAGATTTTGGCAGTTCATAATTATTTATTGTACCATTTGGCCATATGTTATTCAAGAATTTTTTCACCTCCCCCGCCTTTCGGCATGCGGATACGGTAAAAAGCACGTCCTTCTCCTGCCCGCGGCGGCGCTTCGTGTCGAAAAAGACCGAAATCCGGCATGTCCTTCTGCGATGTCTTTCAGGCCGCAGCCTCCGTCCCGCCAGCTCCGCCTGCGCGTTTTCACCCGGCCTGCGGGGCCTCGGGGCAGATCCCCTGTTCTTTTAAAAAGCCGCCGCGGCTGAAAGAGATACTTTCATATATTATACAGCCGCGGATTACGGACTTTGGGAGAAAATAACACGGCCGGGCGTTTGACGCCCGGCCGCATTGCCGTATCGCTTTTCCTTTATCTCTCGTCAACGGAGAGGTTGACTTTGTAGCTGCCGTAGGCCCAGCACTTCGTGCTGCCGGAAATGCTCACCGTGGCGGGCATCTCCGTGTGGCCCGTGAAGTCGTTGTTCTGCGACATATCCACCTGCACGACAAGATTGCTGTCCGTCAGGTTCGCGAGCTCCTCCTCCGGCCCGACAACGACGATATCGAGCGAGGTGGTCGTCACCTCCGCCTCATATTCGTGGCCAAGATTGTTCACCTTGAAGCTGCGCGCCGTGATCGTCTTCGTCGTGTAGCCCGCCAGATTCAGCCGCACCGTCACCTCGTTGATCTGCTGCAGATTGCGGAACGAGGACGGAAGCGAAACCGGAATATCGAACACGTTCGTATCCGGGCTGATCTGCGAGAAATCGATCGGGTCGAGCTGAATGCTCTTATACGAATTGAAATCCTCCGCCGCGCCGGCAAGCTCCACCGTGCTCGGGGAGAGCGTGACGAACGAGGAGTCGAGCTTGAGGCCCGAGGGCGCGTTTGTGAAGTTGGCGGTGAACGGCACCGTCTTGCGCACCAGCACCGGCACGGTGATGTCCGACGACTGCACGCTCAGAGAGAGCTGGTCGTATTTGTCCTTGCTCAGGGTGTTGCCGTTCGCGTCGAGCAGCAGCAGATCCGCCGTGAAGCGGGCGGTCTGGTTCACCTCGCCGAGGGCCTTCTCCCCAACCGTCACCACGGAGATGCTGTCGACCACCGACTTCGGCCCCGAGATCGTCACCGACTCCGGCGCCGCCGCCACGCTGCCGACAAAGTATCCGTCCGCGGCCGAGGCGCTCACCCCGTCCGTGAGGATGGGAAAGGTCTTTTCCTCTGAATAGTCGAGCGTGAGCTGAACGATGGAGGGCTCGATGCGGTCGATCTCATAGTCTGTGATATAGCCGCGCTTGGAGGACGAGATTGTCGCGAGATACGTCTTCGCGCCGGAAATCGTCTCTGTGATCTGCGTCTCGAGAGCGACGTTCTCCGCCGTCACATTGCGAACGGAGAGGCTGTTGCCCTTCACATAGACCGTCACCTTGAGCGACTGCGGGCTGAAGCATTTGAGGCCCTCAGCCTGGGCGGCCTCGGGAATCTTGATCGTCACCGGCACATCGCGGATGGGCACCGGGAACTCCTCGGTGTTCGTGAAGGCCATGGAAAACCAGAGAACGAGGGCGGCCAGCACGGAAAAAACAGCCACAAATTTATTGTTGTAGAAGAGCGCTCCTATCGAGAAGCGCTTCTTTTTTCCGCCCTTTTCCCCCCTCTTCTTCGGGGCGTTCTGCTTGTCACTCATTCTTTTTCCCCCTTCTGATCGAAGGAATCCGGCGCTGGGGATGATCGGGCTCCTCCTCGAGCAGGAAGCCTTCGAGCGCGGCCTTGAGGGTATCCCTTGTATAATTGCGCGTGAGCACGCCGTTGCAGGCGATCGAGATCTGGCCCGTCTCCTCTGAGACGACCACCACAATGGCGTCCGAGTTCTCGCTCATGCCGATGGCGGCGCGGTGGCGCGTGCCGAGATCGATGCTCACGTTATCGCTCTTGGTGAGCGGGAGAATGCAGCCCGCCGCGTAGACCATCCCGTCCCGCAGCACCATGGCGCCGTCGTGCAGCGGGGCCTTGTTGAAGAAGATGTTGCCGATGATGGGCGGCGAGGGAATCGCGTCGACGACGGTGCCTGTGTCGATGATATCGCCGAGCTTCGTCTGGCGCTCAAAAACCATCAGCGCGCCGGTGCGCGATTTCTGCAGGCTGGCGGCTGCGTCTGAGACGGCGACAATGCACTTGCGCTTCTGCGCCTCGAGAGCCTGCTCCTCCTTCGCGCTGAGCAGGCCGAGGTTCCGCCCGAGATTGCTGCGGCCCATCTGCTCGAGGGCGCGTCGCACCTCCGGCTGAAAGACGACTAAAAGCGCAATCACGCTGAAATTGAAGAAATAATTGAGGATGCTCTGCATCATGCGCAGCTGGAGCACGTTGGCCACCAGCCACACGCCGAGCAGCAGAAAAATACCCTTGACGAGCTGCTCCGCCCGCGTCTCCCGCACCAGCTTGATGAAGCTGAAAATAATAAAGGAGATCAAGAGGACGTCCAGCATGGAGGAGATCGTAAACGACGAGACAAGGCTGATAAACTGGCTCCACAGGTTGGAGAGGAACCCGCCGCACTGCGACCAGAATTCCGCTAACAACTCCACATTCTCCCATCCTTCCTCTGCTTCTTGGCTCCCGGTCCCGCGCGTCCGCGGCAAGCTTTCCGCAGACGGCGCGCCGTCCTGCCCGCCGGACAGGCGCTCCCCGTCTCCCGCACGCCGGCCTCCGGGGGAGGCTTCGGCGCGGCAAACGCCGCGCGCGGCGGGGAGCGGGTCTCATAGCCTTCTTTATTTTACCATATCCGGAAACGGATTCAAAGCTTTTCTTTGTGAACTGCCTGTGAATTCCGCACGCCGCGGCGCAGCGCCGTGATGAAGCCCTGCACGTCCCGCCCTGTGGTGAAGGCGGAGGGGCACACGCGCACCGCTCCCGTTTCGAGCGTGCCAAAAAACGCGTGGGCGGCGGGAGCGCAGTGCAGGCCCGCCCGCACGGCCACGCCCTGGGAGGCCAGAGCCGCGGCCGTCTCCTCGCTCGGCACGCCGCGCACGCGGAACGAGACGACGGGGGCATAGGTCTCGCCGTCCGGCTCGCCGGTGAAGAGCTCCACGCCGTGTGTCGCGCGCAGGGCGCGGTAAACGGCGCGCATGAGCTCGAGCTCGTGGGACAAAATGCGCTCCGTTCCCTTTTCGCGCACGAAGGCCAGCCCGGCCCGCAGGCCGGCGATCCCCGGCACGTTGACGGTGCCGCTCTCGAGCCGCTCGGGCATCTCGCCCGGCTGCTCCGGGGAAAGGGAATTGGTGCCGGTGCCGCCCTCCAGGAGCGTGTCGAGCTCCTCCCCGCGCGAGGTAACGAGAAGCCCCGTCCCCATGGGGGCGTAAAGCCCCTTGTGCGGGGCGGCGCAGAGAAAATCAATCCCGTCCTCCTCGAGGAAGACAGGGAAAATACCGGCGGACTGGGCGGCGTCCACGCAGATGGGGACGCCGTACAGGTGAGCCATCGCCGCGATGCGCGCGACGGGAAGACGGACGCCCCACACGTTCGAGACGTGAGTGCACACCACAAGGCGCGTTTCCTCCCGCATCGCGCGGCGGAAGGCGTCCAGGGTTGCGTCGTTATCGCCGGGGACGACGCGCGCCTGCGTCACCGTCACCCCGCCAGCCGTCAGCTTTTGCAGCGGCCGCATGACGGCGTTGTGCTCCAGGCACGAGACGACGACGTGATCCCCCGGGCGCAGCCAGCCCTTGAGCACGGCGTTGAGCGCGTGCGTACAGTTCATGGTGAAGGCGACACACTCCGGCCCGGGGGCGTGAAAGAAGTCCGCCGCGGCGCAGCGCGTGCGGTAGACCTCCTCTGCGGTGGCCATGCTCATGGCGTGGCCTCCCCTGCCGGGGTTCGCGCCGAAGCGGTGCAGCGCGGAGGCAACCGCGTTCTGCACGGCGGGCGGCTTCGGCCAGGTGGTCGCCGCGTTGTCAAGATAAATCATCGCGCGCCGTCCCTTCCTCCGGGAAGGGCGAAGCCGGCCCCGCGCAGCAGGGCGCGCGCCTCCTCCTGCCGGGCGGGAACGAACACGCCGTAGCCGCAGCCCACGCCGGGAATGTGCGGCACCCGCTCCATGCTCGCCTCGATCCCGTGCCGCCGCAGCAGCTCGCGCGCCCGCATGGCGCGCGTGATCGAGCTCACGGTGAGCAAAGGTTTTCCCATGTCGATCACCCTTTTCGTATTTTGCCCTCCCCCGCGGGCCTCGCGCCCGGCAGGGAAGGGCTGTTACAGAATATGAAAAGGGGAATCGGATCGTGTTTATTCCGCAGGTTCAAGCAGGCAGACGGCGTGGGCGGCTATCCCCTCTCCGCTGCCGGTGAAGCCAAGGCCCTCCTCCGTCGTCGCCTTCACGCTGACCTGCGAGACGGAAACGCCGCAGGCTGCGGCGAGATTCTCGCGCATGCGCGCGATATGGGGGGCGAGCTTCGGCGCCTGAGCCAGCACGGTGGCGTCGAGATTGCAAAGGCGCCAGCCCTCGCGCGCGAGGATGGCCGCAACCTCCCGCAGCAGGGCGATGCTGTCGGCCCCCTCATATTCCGGAGCGCTGTCCGGGAACCATTTGCCGATATCGCCGAGGGCCGCCGCGCCGAGCAGGGCGTCCATCACGGCATGGGTGAGGACGTCGGCGTCCGAGTGGCCGAGCAGGCCCTTCTCCCAGGGAATCTCCACCCCGCCGAGGATCAGCCTTCTGCCCGGCGTCAGGCGGTGCACGTCGTAGCCGTGTCCGATTCTCACGGCGTCTCCCTCCTCTTTCGCAAAATCGCCTCCGCGGTGATCACGTCGTCGAGCGTTGTCAGCTTGAGGTTTTCATAGCTGCTCTCGCACAGGCGCACGGGAAGGCCCGCGTGCTCCCAGAGCTGGCAGTCGTCGGTGTAGAGACGGCCCTCGGCGACGGCCCGCTCCATCTCGGCGCAAAACCTGCCATAGGGGAACACCTGCGGCGTCTGCACGGCCCACAGCGACTCGCGCGCGGGCGTGGAGACGACAAGGCCGTTTTCGTCCGTCACCTTGATGGTATCCTTCACGCGCACGGCCAGGGCCGCCCCCTCCGGAAACGAGGCCGCGCGCACGGCGGCGTCGATCTGCGCGGGCGTGACGAGGGCGCGCGCCCCGTCGTGGATGGCGACAAGCTGCGTTCCCCGCGGCGCGGCAAGAACGCCGGCGCGCACGGAAAGCTGCCGCTCCGCTCCGCCGTGAACCAGGGCGAGGGGCTTCGTGACGCCGCAGCGCGCGGCAATCTCCCGCATGGCCTCCCCGTCCTCCTCACGGATGACAAGCACAAGCGAGGCGATCGACCCGGCATTCTGAAAGGCCCGCAGCGTCCAGGCAATGGCCGGCTCCCCCAGAAGCGGCAGAAACTGCTTGGCGCAGCCCATGCGGGTCGAGCTTCCGGCCGCCACGATCACTCCACAGCAGGCGCGTTCCACCCGGATCCCTCCCTTACTTCTTCGCGGTGAGCTTCTCGTATTTGACCAGCCACTCCGGGCGGATCTCCTCGAGCACGGCCTGCGGCAGACGGTAGCCCGAGAGCGGCTTCTGCTGGCTGAGCGACTCGACGGCGTTCTTCACCTGGCGGGTGTCGACGTCGGACCGGGCCTGCAGGGCGCCAATGCCCGTATAGTCGGCCTTGGTGCTCTTCATCACATAGAGCAGGTCGGCCCAGGAATCAAACTCTGTGAGCCGGACAAATTCCTTGGGCACGCGCAGGGTGAGCAGGACGCTGCTCGAGACGCGGCCGTCCGCGCACATGGGCTTGCCCTTGACGCAGGCGAAGATCGGGCAGACGCAGTTGAGCTTCAGAATATCAATCAGCGCCTGGTATTCGCGTGCAAATGTGATGCTTTTGTGGGCACGATATATCTCATTGGACAAAAGGATGTCGAGCACCTGCGTGGACTGATAGGTCACGAGGTTGTAGCATCCGTCCTCTTCACTTTTCGCAAACAGCTGAAACACGGCGGTTTCCTCCTTTAATTCATGGTCGCCCAGTTGAAGAGCGTCATATCGCACCGCCCGGAGGCGTCCGGAACGGCAAGGTATTTGCGGATCAGCTCGAGATCGTTCTGACCCGTTGTATGATAAAAGGCCTCGGCGATGCTGCCCGCAATGCAGCCGACCGTGTCGGTGTCGCACAGGACGCTGTAAACGTTGCGCATACAGCTCTCCCAGGAGCTGCTCTCGAGGAAGCAGCGGATGGCGAGCGGCACGGAAACCTGGCAGCTCATATCGACCTTCGCCCGCGGGCGGAGCAGCGCGAGGGGCTTACCCAGGTTATAGCCATAATTCTTTTCGATATACTTTTTGATTTCTTTTTTGGAATTTTCCGTCCTCGCCAGATAGACGCAGACGGCGGTGGCCTCCGCCCCCTTGATTCCCTCAGGATGGTTGTGCGTGCACAGGGCGCTGTGCTGGGCGTGCTCCCGCACGCGCTCGAGCGTGGGGAAGTATTCGCCGATGAAGCTCACGCGCATGGCGGAGCCGTTGCCGTAGCTGCGGTAGGCGGCGCAGCCGCCCCCCTCAATCCAGCGCTTGAACATGGTGCCGTAGCCCGCAAGCGGAAACATTCTTCCGAACTGCAGATAGGCCACGCGGTAGGGAAGCTCGTTGAGCACCGCGTATTTCGTCGCAACGGTCATCACGGTGTCGTCGGTGAAAAAGCAGTTGTCTGTGAAGAAGGGCTCCTTCTTGTAGTTGAATTTTTCCGGCCGGCTGAATTCAAACCGCGAGCCGGCAATATCGCCCAGAATCGCGCCAAACATCATGGTTCCCCCTTTGCTCAACTCTCCTGATTTTCTTACTATACTATATTTTCCGCCTTATTTCCAGTTGTTACACCTCTTTTCCCAGCTTTTTTTCCGCCGAAATTGCAGGAATTTGGGAACAGATTCTTGACAACGGAAGGAAAGTACCATAGCATTAAGAAGGAGGACGGGGAATGTCCTCTGGAAAGGAACCAAAGCCATGGAGATATTAAAGCTCGAACACCTCGCCTGGGATCTCCCGGACGGGGCAGGCATCATAAAGGACATCGATCTCTCGCTCGAGAGCGGGAAGCTCGTTGTCGTCACAGGCCCGAACGGCGGCGGCAAAACGACGCTGGCCAAGCTCATCGCGGGCATCGAGACGCCCTCCTCGGGGCATCTCTTCTTCGAGGGCCGGGAGATCACCGGCCTGGACATCACCGAGCGCGCGAAGCTCGGCATCGCCTACGCCTTCCAGCAGCCGGTCCGCTTCAAGGGGCTGACCGTGCGCGACATGCTCGAGCTCGCCTCGGGCAAAAAGCTCGACGACGCCCACCTGTGCGACCTTCTGGGCAAGGTCGGCCTGTGCGCGAACGAGTACGTCGACCGCGAGCTCAACGCCAGCCTCTCCGGCGGCGAAATCAAGCGCATTGAGATTGCGTCCGTCCTCGCGCGGCGCGCCAAGCTCTCGATCTTCGACGAGCCGGAGGCGGGAATCGACCTGTGGAGCTTCGCCCGGCTGGTCGAGACGTTCCAGGAGGTGCGCCGCCAGAAGGCGGGCACCCTGCTCGTCATCTCGCATCAGGAGCGCATTTTGAGCATCGCGGACTACATCGTGGTGATCGCGGACGGCTATGTGCGCGGCGCGGGCCCGCGGGAGGAGATCCTCCCCACCCTGCTGGCCGACGAGCGCTCGCCGCGCTGCCCGCTGGGAAAGGAGAGTGCGCGCGTATGAACAAGATCACGGAATCGCTCCTGCGCGTCGTTTCCGAATTCGGCGGGTCCTTCCAGGGCGCATACAACGTGCGCGAGGACGGCGAATGCGCCGGCCGCCAGTCGAGCGCGAACATCAAGATTGAATCGAAGAAGGAAGGTCCCGGCCTCGTGATCCACGTGCTGCCCGGCACGAAGGGCGAGACCGTCTATATTCCGGCCTGCGTCACGCACGGCGGAATCGACGACCTCGTCTACAACGATTTCTATATTGGCGAGGGAGCCGACGTTCTTGTCGTGGCAGGCTGCGGCGTGCACAACGAGGAAAGCACTGAGGCCCGCCACAACGGCATCCACCGCTTCTTCCTGGAAAAGGGCGCGCGCGTCCTCTACCGTGAGAAGCACATCGGCACCGGCAAGGGCATGGGCGCCAGGCGCATCGACCCCGTGACCGACATCACGATGGCGGAAAACTCCTATCTGGAGATGGACACCACCCAGATCAGCGGCGTGGACAGCTCCATGCGCAAGACGACGGCCACGCTGGCCGCCGGAGCCCGGCTCGTCGTGCGCGAGCGCCTGATGACGACCGGCACGGAGTGGGCCAGGAGCGACTTCGACGTGACGCTCGAGGGCGAGGACGCCGGCGTGGACCTCATCTCCCGCTCTGTGGCGCGCGGAAATTCCCGCCAGGAGTTCAATTCCTGCATCCGCGGCAAAAACCGCTGCACGGGACATTCCGAGTGCGACGCCATCCTCGCGGAATCCGGCAGCGTCATCGCCTCGCCCTCGCTCGAGGCCGCGCACATCGACGCCGCCCTCATCCACGAGGCCGCCATCGGCAAGATCGCCGGCGAGCAGATCCTCAAGCTGCGCACCCTGGGGCTGACGCAGGAGGAGGCCGAGGAGCGCATCATCCAGGGCTTCCTCTCCTGACGGAGGCTGGGCCGCTCTTCATCGGGGCCGGAGCACCCCGCGTAATTCTGCGGAGCCGGAGCGAAAAAGAACAAACACACAAAGAAAACACGGTTTTTGCCGCCTGAAGCGCCGCGAAAACCGTGTTTTTTGCGTCCTGTCCCGCTCAGAGAAGGCTCTGGCCGTTGATCCGCAGGCGGAATTTGAGCCCGAGCCGCTCCGCCGCCTTACGGCAGAGCATCATGCGATCGAGGAAGATCTCGAAGTAGTCCATCACAGGGGAAAGCTCGGTGTCGATCGTCATCTCCTGCACCAGAGCGTTCTTCTCCGGCGTCAGATACGTCTTCGCCTCCACCACAGCGTAGTTGACGCGGTCGTGAATGTCAAACTGCGCGAAATCCTGGTTGCGCACGCGGCTGCGGCGCACGTCCGTCTTGTCTGCCAGGATGAGGGCGGCGGCCACCTCGTTGACAGGGAAGGCCGTGCTCTCGTCGTGGTTGCCGATGGCGCTGATCACGGTGGAGAGCTCCGCGGCGTCCGCCCCCAGCTTGTCGAGAATACGGAAGGCCATGACGGCGCCGCTCTGAGCGTGGTCGATGCGGTTGATGACGTTGCCGATGTCGTGCAGGTAGCCGGCGATCCAGGCCAGCTCGGCCTGCCGTGCCGGATAGCCGAGGTCGAGCAGCAGCTGCTCGGCGAAATGCGCCGCCCGCGTCACATGGGCGAAGCTGTGCTCGGTGTAGCCCAAAGCCTCCAGGGCTTCGTCCGCCTTGCGGATGTAGGTGGTGATTTGCTCGTTGGAGCGGATGGTTTCCTTGGTAATCAAGCTATCGTTCCTCCTCCTGCGTGACCGGCGGCGGGCGGAAGCGGGCTTCCGGCGCACGGCCCACTCAACAGAATAGCGCACCCTGCCCCGCCTGACAAGGCGAAAAATGTAAAGGACCTGTAAATTTTCGAATCGCCCGGTGAGGCGCCGTCCGCTCAGCGGAGGACGACATCCCAGCGATCCCCCTCCACGAGATACTGAAATTCCGTGAGCGCGTCGTCGTCGAAGACGCGCAGCAGCTCGGGAAAATCATCGACCGTGGGCAGCGACGCGATGCGGCCGCGCTCCACCCACTCGACCTCGCCCTCCTCGGAGCCCCGCAGCTCCCCGGAGAATTCGTCCGCCGTGAAGAGGAAGACGAGATACCGCCCGCCCTCGATCGGAAACTGCTTGACGCCGCACAGGCGGGGATGCGCAATTGTCAGCCCCGTCTCCTCGCGCGTCTCGCGGACAGCCGCTTCCACAATCGACTCCCCCGGCTCAATGTGACCGCCGGGGAAGACATAGCCCCTCCAGCTGTCCTTGACGCGGTTCTGCAGCAGAAGCTTATCCCCGCTGCGGACGGCGCACATCACCGTCAGCTCCACGTTTTCCGTCCGGCTCATGCCCTCTTCTCCCCCTCACCCGATGCGATGGGGATCGAAGACCATGCCGCCAATCTGGAAGCGCTGGCAGCGCACCTCGCGGCCCCAGAAGTCGTAGGGCTCGCCCTTGTCCAGGCCCTCTACAATGCGGCCCGTACCCTCCGCGTAGATCGGAAGAATTTCGGGCGGGAGCTCGAAGGACGGGAAATGCAGCGGATTGTCGCGCTCGTTCTCTCCCCAGTGGGAGGGGAAGACGGTATCCACACGGCGCTCGAGCTGGGCCAGGCGCTGGAGCGACTGCCAGTACACGCGCAGGGCGGTGGATTCCGCGAGCTGGCCCCAGACCTCCCAGGTGAGGATCAGGTCGCCGGTGAAGAGCCAGCGCCGTGACTCCTCAAGCAGGGCGATGGAGCCCGGCGTGTGGCCGGGAGCCTCCAGCACGCGCAGGGTCATGCCGCCGAGGTCGATGACGTCGCCGTCCTGCAGCACGCAGACGCGCCGGGCAGGGCCGGGCCTCCACCCCGACAGATCGCCGCCCGCGGCGAGGTAGTCCGAAAAATTCATCTCCCGCACGCGGGCGCACTCCTCGGCGGACGGCCAGCCGTGCGAGGCGGGCTCGTCGAAGCGGCCCACATGGACCGTCTCAAACTGGTTGTTGCCGGAGTGGTGATCGATATGCGCGTGGCTGTTCACGACGACGATGGGTTTCTCCCCGCACAGTTCGCTCACCACGCCGCGCAGCGGCGTCAGGCCGAAACCCGTGTCAAAGAGCAGGGCTCTGTCCCTGCCGTTCATCACATACATCACCGTTTTTTCCAGCTCACTGATTGCCCAGAGATCCTCGCGAAGGGGAATGACACGATAGCATTCCATGAAAGACGCGCTCCTTTCCGATTTGCTGTTCTTATATTTCACGGCGGCACATGGAAGCGCCGCCGCGCCGCGTTCCGGACACGGCCGTCTGCCGGCACAGACAGAAAGAAGCGGCCGCGCGGGCCGCCTCTCGCCGGAGCTGCGCGCGAAAAAATCACGCGAGCATGATTTGCAGATAGGCCTTCACCAGGGCCACGCACTTTTCCCAGCCGGAATTGCTGTTCCAGCCGAACTGGCTCGAGTTGAGGCACAGATCGTAGTTGTCCGCGTCCTTCCAGTTGCGGCCCGTGAAGTATTGGTAATAGTCGGCGCGGCGCTTGTCCGTTTTGCGGATCAGCTTCTTGACCTCCTCCTCGCTCAGGGCGGGGTGCACCTCCTGCGCGCGGGCGACGCAGTAGTCGAACGGGGCGTGCACATAGATGCGCAGCACGTTGTCCATGTCCTTGAGGATGTAGTCGGCGCAGCGGCCCACAATCACGCAGGATTCCTTTTCCGCCAGCTCCCGGATCACGCGGGCCTGGAAGTTGAAGAGGTTGTTGTTCGAGACATAGTCGTCGCTGTCGGGCGGAATGAGCTCCCCCTTGTAGGCGCCTCTGGCCGTGCGGAACAACAGCGTGCTCTTGAGCTTCTCGTCCGCGTTCGCGAACAGGCTCTCGTTGATGCCGCTCTTCTCGGAGGCCAGGCGGAGAATCTCGCGGCTGTAGAAGGACACGCCGAGCTCCTTGGCCAGCAGCTTGCCGATGCTCTTTCCGCCGCTGCCGTATTCACGGGCGATCGTAATCACAAATTTTTTCAATGACAATCCCCTGCCTTTCCGTCTCTCCCGCGCCCCGGCGGCCGGGGCACGGAGAACTCCTTACTTTCAGTATAGGCGGAAACCGCAGGAAGATCAATCGGAATTTACAAAAAAGAGGGGCAATTTCACAAACCGCGCCGCACGATCCCCGCCTTTTTCCTTTCCGCGCCCCGCCGCGCGCCGCGTCCGCAGAGAGGGGCGGCGCGCGGGGAATTGTGCGGGTCTCCCTTGTTTTTTGCCCTGCGATATGATAGTCTTACAGATAGGATTTGCTTCCCCAGGGGGAGGCTTCCGGCACCCGGAAAGGAGACAACAGCACATGAATCTCTCTCAGCTTCTCGAGCAGGTCTGCGCCATCGTGCGCGAGGACGGCGAACGCATTCTGGCCATGCGCCACCCCGAAATTTACACCAAGGAGGGCCACGCGAACTTCGTGACGAGCGCCGATCTGGCCTCGCAGGATTTTCTGGTGGAGCGGCTGACGCCGCTGCTGCCGCAGGCTCATTTTTTTGCCGAGGAGCAGGAGGACAACGTCCTCGCCCCCGGCTATAACTGGCTGATCGATCCCATCGACGGCACCACCAACTTCATGCGCGGCATGCGCGCCTCCTCCATCTCCGTGGCCCTGACGGAGGATGACCGCTGCGTGCTCGGCGTCGTCTATAATTTCTACACGGGCGAGCTCTTCTCCGCCGTGCGCGGGATGGGCGCGCACCTCAACGGCGCGCCGATTCACGCCGCCTGCGTGCCGCTCGATCAGACGCTGATCTGTGTCGGCACCGCGCCCTACGATCGCGGCCTGATGGAGGGATCGCTCGAGGTCATCCGCACGCTCTATGCCTCCTGCGGCGATCTGCGCCGCGGCGGCTCTGCGGCAATCGACCTGTGCTGCGTGGCCGCAGGACGCGCCGACGGCTTCTTCGAGGCCCGCCTCTCCCCCTGGGATTACGCGGCCGCCTCGCTGATTGTGGAGGAGGCGGGCGGCGTCATCTCCTCCGTCGCGCCCTACACGCTCGACTTCCAGCACAAGAGCCCCGTGCTCGCCGGCTCCGGCGAGGCGTATGAGCTCGTGCTGCGCGCGGCCTCCGAGGCCGCCGGAAAGGGGCTGCTGTGAGAAACACGACGCTGTGCTATCTTGAGCGCGACGGCGCATACCTGATGCTGCACCGCACGAAAAAACAGAACGACATCAACGAGGGGAAATGGATCGGCGTCGGCGGCGGCCTCGAGGAGGGCGAAAGCCCCGAGGAGGGCGTGCTGCGCGAGGTGCGCGAGGAGACGGGCTACACCATGCTCTCCTGGCGCTACCGCGGCATCGTCACCTTCGTCCCCGACCGCGGCGAGGGCGAATACATGCACCTGTTCACCTGCGACCGCTTTGCGGGGGAGGAGATTGTGTGCGACGAGGGCGATCTGGCCTGGGTGGACAGGGCCGCCCTGCCCTCTCTGCCCGCCTGGGAGGGAGACCGCATCTTTTTAGACCTGCTGGCGCAGGAGAGGCCCTTTTTCTCTCTCAAGCTCGTCTACCGCTCGGACGCCCTCGCGGCCGCCGTGCTGGACGGGCAGCCCCTTCCCCTGTGACAAATGAGTGAGGAGGATGACGCAGTGAAGAGCGAAGCTCAACCGGAAAAGCGGGAGAACCGCGAGGCGCTCGACGTGGCCTCGCTGGCCGGGGATATCCTGCTGGCCAGCGGCGCGGAGATCTTCCGCGTGGAGGAGACCATCTTCCGCATCGCGCAGGCATACGGCGTGGACTCCAGCAACGCCTTTGTGCTCAGCAGCGGCATCTTTCTGACGGCCGGCAGCGAGCGCGAAAAGGACTTCGCGAGCGTGCGGCACATCCCGCTGAGCGCCGCGCGCCTGGACCGGGTGACGGCCGTCAACCAGCTCTCGCGCGAGATCGTGGAGGGCCGCCATACGCCGCAGGAGGCGCACCGCCTTCTGCTGGAGATCCAGAGCATGCCGCCCAAGCCGAAGCTGCACCAGATCCTCGCCTCCGGCATCGGCAGCGGCTGCTTCTGCTTTCTTTTCGGCGGCGACCCTGTGGACAGCCTTGTGGCGTTCGCCTCCGGCATTCTGCTGTACCTCTACCTGCTGCTGCTCGTGCGGGGGAGGCTGTCGAAGATCGCGACGAACATCACGGGCGGCGCGCTGGTGACGCTGTTCGGCATCTTCATGTATCAGTGCGGCCTCGGCCACCATCTCGGCGAGATCATCATCGGCTCGATCATCCCGCTGGTGCCCGGCGTGGCCTTCACCACGGCGATCCGCGACATCGCGGACGAGGATTACATCGCCGGAGCCGTGCGGATGCTCGACGCCCTCCTCGTGACGTTCTGCATCGCGATGGGCGTGGGCCTTGTCATCACGCTCTGGCATCAATTCATAGGGGGGCCGCTGCTGTGACGGAGAGAATTGCCTGGGAGTTTCTGGCGGCGTGCGTCGGCACCGTCGCCTTCGCGCTCCTGTTTCAGGTGCCGAAAAAATACTACGTCCTCTGCGGCCTCATCGGCGGCTGCGGGTGGGTGTGCTACGAGCTGCTGCTGCCCTCGTGCGGCGCGCCCGTGGCGACGTTCTTCGCCAACACGGCGGTGGTGTTCCTCTCGCGGCTGTGCGCCGTGAAGCAGCGCTGCCCCGTGACAGTCTTCCTCGTGTCCGGCATCTTCCCCCTTGTCCCCGGCGCGGGCGTATACTGGACGGCGTACTATATCGTAACGAACGAGCTCGAGCAGGCAGGCGAACGCGGCTTTCTCACGCTTAAAATCGCCGTGGCGATTGTGCTGAGCATCCTGCTCGTCTTCGAATTGCCGCAGGGGCTGTTCCGGCAGCTGGCCGGAATCCTGCCGAAACGAAGAGGAGGAACCGGAGCATGAAGCTGTATGTGGCCCGGCACGGTGAGACAACGTGGAACCGGGAACGGAAAATCTGCGGGAGAACGGATGTCCCGCTGACGGAGCGCGGCCTCCTGCAGGCCAGAGAGCTCGCGGAGCGGGTGAGCGGCCTTCACATCGACGCCATCCTCGCGTCGCCTCTGCAGCGGGCGCAGGACACCGCCGCCTGCGTGGGAGAGCGGCTCGGCCTGCCCGTGCTCACCGAGGAGAGGCTGATTGAGCAGAGCTACGGAGGCTTCGAGGGCCTCGACTATGAGGCCGGCAGCCTGGAGCGGCACGGCTGGCAATTCGCCTCGCGCTTCCGGGGCGGCGGGGAATCCATGATGCAGATGGCGGCGCGCCTCTATCCGCTCCTCGACGAGCTGCGCAGGACATACCGCGGGAAAAGCGTCCTGCTCGTCTGCCACGGCAGCGTCGCCCGCGTGATCCACACATATTTTCACGATGTGACGAACGAGGAATTCGCCGCCTTCCGCATGGAGAACGGCACGTTCTTCTCCTATGAGGCGGAGGACCTGCCCGAGGACAACAGGCGCACGACGGTGCGGCAGCTGCAGGAGGACGTCTCCGCCTTCAACCGGGCCCGAAGCTGGACAGGCCTGAGCGCGCTCAACTTCGCGGCGAGCATCTCCATCGAGGCGGCGGAGCTGCTCGAGATTTTCCAGTGGTGCGATCAAAAAGAAGCGGACGAGAAGGCGCTTGTTACCGAGCGGGAGCATTTTCTCGAGGAGCTCGCCGACGTGCTGATCTACTCCATCGGCCTGGCCGACCAGTACGGCGTCGACCTGACTGCCTGCGTGCGGGACAAGCTGAAAAAGAACGCCGTCAAATATCCTGTGGAGGGCGGCAAGGAGCGCTGATGCCCCCGCGATCCTTTCCGCGCAGATTTCGCTTTCCCCGGCGTCCTTCCGATTGCATCGGAGGGGCGCCTTTTTCGGCGCGTCCCTCCCGCCTCCCCACTCCGGCCCGGGCGGCGCCTCCCCGGCGCCCTTGCTCCGCGTGAACGCCCCGCCGGCACGCGGAGCGGAAGACCTCCCGGGATAAAGACTTCGATTCCGCGTGCAGGAAGCCGGAAAGAAAAAAACGACCATAATTTTCAAAAACCTGTTGCATTTTTTCGGGGTACGTGGTATTGTGATATTGTATTCCGGAAACGTTACCGGAACCGTTCTCAAGCGCAGCTTTCATGCCTTCGCATTTGAATTGTTCCATCACCGTTTCCGCTTTTTGTACCGGAAGCTGGAAACGATACCGATATCGTTCCCAATGCTGTTTGGAGAGGAGGTCTTCCCCATTACCATCAAAGACATTGCCCGCGAAGCGGGCTGCTCGGTCAGCACGGTTTCGCGCGTCATCAGCGGCCATCCGGACGTCAGCCCCGTCACGCGGGAGCGTGTGCAGGCTCTCATCCGGCTGCACAACTTCTCCCCCAACAACAACGCGCAGCGCCTCAAGCAGCAGGAGTCGCGGACGGTGGGCATCATCGTCAAGGGCACGAGCAACGCCCTCTTTGCCAGCCTGATCGAGCATCTGCAGACGCACATTGAGCAGGCCTCGTGCACGGCCGCCGTCGTCTATCTCGATGAGGAGGGCGACGAGCTGCAGGCCGCCCTGCAGTTCTGCCGGGAGACGCATCCCTGCGGTCTGTTCTTTCTCGGCTCCAACCGGAGCGCGTTTTTGCAGAATTTCTCAGAGATCACGGTGCCCTCTGTGCTGCTGACCGCCTCGGCAAAGGGAATGAATTTCCCCAACCTCTCCAGCGTCTGCATCGACGACGCGGCGGGCGCGGAGGCGGCGATGGAATTCCTGCTTGAGCGCGGTCACAGAAAGATCGCCGTCATCGGCGGCAGCCTCTCAAGCTCAGACGCGAGCCGCGTGCGCTTCGCCGGCTTTTGCCGATGCTTTGAGCGCCACGGTCTGTCCTTTGAGCGCGACGGGCGGTATGAGACGGCGCGCTTCTCCCTCTCCAGTTCCTACCGCGCGATGGGCCGCCTGCTCGACTCCTTCCCCGAGGTGACGGGCGTGCTGTGCATGAGCGACCTGATGGCCATCGGCGTGCTGCGCGCCATCTGCGACCGCGGCCTGCGCGCGCCGGACGACATCTCTGTGATCGGCTTCGACGGGATAGAGCTGTCCCGCTATTGCGTGCCGAAGCTGACCACCGTTCTGCAGGACACGGAAAAGATCGCCTCCCGCGGCATATCTCTTTTGCTGGAAGCCATGAGCGGCCGCGAGCGCGCCGTGTATGAAACAGTCCCCTACGCCATCGTGGAGGGCGAGAGCGTGAAGCAGCTTACCGCGCTCCCCTCTCCCGACGCACACTGATATAAAAAATCATTTGATGAAGAGGAGGATTCCCATGAAAAAGCAAAAGGTTTTCCCCCGCAGTGCCGGCGTTCTGATGCCCGTGTCCAGCCTTCCCTCTCCTTACGGAATCGGCACCTTCGGCAAGGCAGCCTATGAGTTTATCGATTTTCTCAAAAACGCCGGCCAGCGCTACTGGCAGGTGCTCCCGCTGGGACCGACCAGCTACGGCGACAGCCCGTATCAGAGCTTTTCCGCTTTTGCGGGCAATCCGTATTTCATCGATCTCGATTTTCTCCGTGAGGAGGGGCTGCTCACGCAGGAGGAGCTCGACAGCGTCGTCTGGCAGCAGAGCGAGAACGATATCGATTACGCCGGGCTCTACGAGAAGCGCTTCCCCATCCTCAAGCTCGCCTTCTCCCGCAGCAAACACGAGGAGTCCGACGCTTACCGCACCTTCTGTCAGGAAAAAGCGGCCTGGCTGGAAAACTACAGCCAGTTCATGGCGCTGAAAATGAGCTTTGGCGGCAAAGGCTGGCTTGAATGGCCGGACGCGCTGCGCCGCCGCGAGCCGGACGCCATGCGCGAAGCGCTTGCACCCTTGTCCGAGGAGGTCGCATTCTGGAAGTTCTGCCAATATAAATTCTTTGAACAGTGGGAGCGGCTGCGCACATATGCCCACAAGCAGGGAATCGGCCTTATCGGCGATATTCCGATTTACGCCGCCATGGACAGCGCCGACGCCTGGGCGGAGCCTGAGGTCTTCTATCTCGACGCCGATCTCCGGCCGATCGATGTGGCGGGCTGCCCGCCCGACGCCTTCGCCGCCACCGGCCAGCTGTGGGGCAACCCGCTCTACCGCTGGGATTACCAGGAACAGACCGGCTTTGACTGGTGGAAACGCCGCATGGCCGCCACCGCCAGTCTCTATGACATTGTGCGCATCGATCATTTCCGCGGCCTCGTGGGCTACTATGCCATTCCTGCCGCAGATAAAACGGCGGAGAACGGCGAGTGGCGCAAAGGCCCCGGCATCGCCTTTTTTGAGGCGGTACAATCCAGCCTGGGCAAAACCAAATGGATCCTGGAGGATCTCGGCTACCTGACGCCCGACGTTCACGCTCTGCGCAAAAAAGTCGGAGCGCCCGGCATGAAGGTTCTGCAGTTCGCTTTCGACTCCCGTGAGGAGAGCGATTATCTGCCGCACAACTATGACGCCAACTGCGTTGTTTACACCGGTACGCACGACAACGACACCATGATCGGTTGGATGCACACCGCCCCGCAAGCCGACGTGCGTTTTTCCAAGAAGTACCTCAATATCCGCCGTGCGGCTGAGGCAAACTGGGAATATATCCGTTCCGCCTACCAGAGCGTCGCGGCTCTGGCGGTCATTCCGCTCCAGGATTTCCTGGGCCTGGGAAGCGAAGCGCGCATCAACACGCCTTCGACGCTGGGGCAAAACTGGCGCTGGCGCGTCTCTCCCGGCTGCTGCACCAAGGAACTTGCCGCCAGAATCCGGGAGTTTACCGCCCTGTACGGACGCCTGACCAAATAAAGGCGGAGATTTCTCCGCGCTGCCGGTTTGCAACCGGCTCCATCGACTGACAGACAGGAGGATTTCGCAATGAGTCGTTTTTCTGAGAATATTTCCCGCAATCTGCAGGAGAAGGGAGTCTCTTCCCCCGCGTCCGCTTCCGCCAAGGAGCTTTACGAGGCGGTCTCCCGCGCTGCGATGGCGGAGCTTGCTGAAACCTGGCACGCGCCGAAACAAAAAAAGCGCGCGTGCTATCTCTCCGCCGAATTTTTGGTGGGCCGCTTGATCTACAACAACCTGCTCAATCTGGGCTTGCTCGACGAGTGCAACCAGTATTTGCAGAAAAACGGTGTGGACGCCGCCGTCTTTGAGCAGATCGAGGACGACGCTCTCGGCAACGGAGGTCTGGGCCGTCTGGCCGCCTGCTTCCTCGATTCCGCGGCCACGCACAGCCTGCCGCTCGACGGCTTCGGCCTGCGCTACCGTTACGGCCTGTTCCAGCAGTATTTCGACCACGGTTTCCAGTGCGAGCGCGCCGACGACTGGATGCGCTTCGGCGATCCGTGGAGCGTGCGCCGTGAGGGCGAGGCCGTGAAGGTCGTCTTTGGCGACCAGGAGGTCATGGCTGTGCCTTACGACATGCCGGTTATCGGTTATGGCGGCAAATGTGTCAACACGCTGCGCCTGTGGCAGGCGGAGGCGGTCAACGGATTTAACTTCTATGCCTTCAACGACCAGAAATACGACGAGGCTGTGCGCGAAAAAAATCGCGCCGAGATGATCACCGCTGTACTTTACCCAAACGACGACACCGACGAGGGCAAGCGCCTGCGCCTGAAGCAGCAGTACTTCTTCTCCAGCGCCACCATGCAGACGCTGCTGGCCCGCTACACCGCCCGTCACGGCGAGGACTTCTCGCAGTTCTCCTCTGAGTTTGCGGTACAGCTCAACGACACGCACCCCGTGGTGGCGATCCCCGAGCTGCTGCGCCTGCTCTGCGGCGACTATGGTCTCTCCTTTGACGAGGCCTTCGCCATCGCCTGCGACACCTTCGCCTACACCAATCACACCATCATGGCCGAGGCGCTGGAGAAATGGGACACCGGCCTCTTCCGCTCCGTGCTGCCGGAGGTTTACCCCTATGTTGTGATGCTGCAGAACCGCCTGCGCCGCGATCTCAACGCGAAGGGCATCCGCGGGGAGGAGCAGAAGATCTATCACATCCTCTGCGACGGCCGCATTCACATGGCGCGCATGGCTATCTATGCTTCCCATTCCACGAACGGCGTGGCCAAGATTCACACCGAGATCATCAAGAACGACGCCCTGCCCGAGTGGTACCGCCTCTATCCGGAGCGCTTCAACAACAAGACGAACGGCATCACCCAGCGCCGCTGGCTGGCTCTGTGCAACCGCGAGCTCGCCGCCTTCGCCACCGAGCGCGTCGGCAGCGGCTGGCTCACGGAGCTGACCGACCTCAAGGGCCTTGAAAAGTATGCCGACGACGTCAACTCCCTGCGCCAGCTGCAGGCCATCAAGAAGGAGAAAAAGAACCAGCTTGCCGCCTACATGTGGAAGCACGATCACTTTGGCCTGAACACCGACTTCCTCTTCGATATCCAGGTCAAGCGCCTGCACGAGTACAAGCGCCAGCTGCTCAACGCCTTCTCCATCCTCGATATCTACTTCGGCCTCAAGGACGGCAGAATCAAGGAATTCTACCCCACCACCTTCCTCTTCGGCGCGAAGGCTGCCCCGGGCTACTACCGCGCGAAGGGCATCATCAAGTTCATCAACGAGGTGGCAAACCTCGTCAACTATGACGACGAGGTCAACCGTAAAATGCAGGTCATCTTCGTGCAGGACTACAACGTCTCCTACGCGGAGAAGCTGATCCCCGCCGCCGACGTTTCCGAGCAGATCTCCACCGCCGGCACCGAGGCCAGCGGCACCTCGAACATGAAGTTCATGCTCAACGGAGCCGTCACCCTGGGCACGCTCGACGGCGCAAACATTGAGATCGTGGACCGCGCGGGCCGCGAGAACAACTATATCTTCGGCGCGACCGTGGAGGAGATCAACGAGGCGAAGGCCAGCTACAATCCGCGCCGGCTCTACGAGAGCGAGCCGCGCATCAGGCGCGTGGTCGACACGCTGATCGACGGCACCGTCAGCGACAGCGGCACGGGAATGTTCCGCGAGCTGTACGACTCTCTCCTCAACGGCGCGAGCTGGCATCAGCCGGACCACTATTTCCTGCTGCTCGACTTTTTGCCCTACTGCGAGGCGCGCCTCAAGGCCAACCGCGATTACGCGAACCGCGACGAATTCGCCCGCAAGTGCCTGATGAACATCGCCAACGCAGGCGAGTTCTCGAGCGACCGCACCATCCGCCAGTACGCCGAGGAAATCTGGCACATCAGCGCGGAATAATTCCGCTTTTCATTGTCCCTGCAAGCCGCTGTACGCCAAAGTACGGCGGCTTACTTTTTGCCTCCACGTCTCCCGAGAGGGTGAAGCCCCGGACCGGACATCAACCGTGAGCAAACGAGCGCCTGTTCGCCCGTTTCCGTCCCCCCTCCCCTGACTCCGATCGAAAAACCTTTGCATTTATGTCTATGCTGGAGTATACTACAGGGGAGAACAGAAAAAGGAGGCCATGCGTATGACGATCGCCGAGGTCAGCAAAAAATACGACATCTCCCCCGACACGCTCCGCTATTACGAGCGCATCGGACTCATCCCCCCTGTGCCCCGCAGCAAGAGCGGGATCCGCGACTACGGAGAGGAATCCTGCAACTGGATCGAGCTGATGAAGTGCATGCGCAGCGCCGGCGTGCAGATCGAGGCGCTCATTGAGTATGTGGCCCTGTTTCAGCAGGGCGACGCGACCATCGGGGCGCGCAAGGCCCTTCTGATCGAGCAGCGCAATCAGCTGCTGCGCCGCATGCAGGCCATGCAGGAGTCCCTTGACCGGCTCAACTACAAGATTCAGAACTACGAGAGAAGCATTGTCCCGGCAGAGCAGCGCCTGCAGCGCTCCACAGGCGCCGAACGGGCAGAAACAGCCTGACGCCTGACGCCTGTTTTTCAGAAAGATCTTGCAATTTTTCCGCCAATCGGATATAATAGGTTCCGTTATCTCGCCGGTGTGATGGAATTGGCAGACGTGACGGACTCAAAATCCGTTGATGGCGACATCGTGTGGGTTCGAGTCCCACCACCGGCACCAAAAAGCTATCCCCGCGGCGTCTCCCGCCGTGGGGATAATTTTTTGTCTGCCGTGGTGAGGGCTCGAAAAGGCCGGCGCGCCGCAGTGCGCGAAAAACAGTCCGGGGGACTGTTTTTCAGGCCGCGGGAGAGTCCCACCACCGGCACCAAAAAGCTATCCCCGCGGCGTCTCCCGCCGCGGGGATAGCTTTTTGGTCTGCCGTGGTGAGGGCTTGAAAAGGCCGGCGCGCCGCTGCGCAAATCGCGCGGAATTTGCTTTTATTTCTCCGCGGGAACCTCGAGCTCCATATCGCTCATCGGATAGGTCACACAGGGATGGATCCAGCCAAATTTGCGGTCTGCCTCCCTGCGTCCGTCGCGGCCTTCTGCAATGCGGAATTCACCGCTGAGCCATTTGCTGTGGCAATACCCGCAGCCGCCCGCGCGGCATCTGTTGGGCGCAGGCACGCCGGCCCGCTCCATAGCCGTGAGCAGCGTCTCATGCTCGGCGGCCTCCATGGAAAAGATCTGGTCGCGGACGTGCACGGTCAGGCGGAACACACGGGGAGCTTCGAGCCGCAGGTTGGGGCAGCAGGAGGCGTCTCGGTGCACGGCCTTGCGCGGCAAGCCGTATGGAGCAAGCTGAGCATCCAGGAAATCATACATGGCCTGGGGCCCGCAGAGGAAAAAGCTGGACGTGCGGATATCCACATATTTTTCCAGCAGCTCCGCCGTGACAAAGCCATGCTCGAAGCCCGCTTTGGTTTCATCGCTGAGAACATACACCACCCGCAGGCCCTTCTCCGCCAAGGCGTCCAGCTCCGCGCGGAAAGCGAGCTGAGCCTCGGTTCGCGCCCCGTAGAAGAGAAGCATCTGATACGGCTCGTCGCCCTCCGCCATGCTGCGCGCCATGGAAAGAAACGGGGTGATACCGGCCCCGCCCGCGATGCAGACGATTTGCCGCCCGTCGCGCAGCGTCTCATAATGAAATTCTCCGGAGGGCTCCGTCATGCGGAAACGGTCTCCCGGCCTGGCCTCGCGGTTCAGCCAGCCGGAGAAGAAGCCGGCGTCCGCCACGCCGAGCGCCAGCTTGTTTTCCAGGGCCTGACGGGGGCTGGAAACGATGGAATAGGGCCGGCTGACAAGGCTCTCCCCCACCCTTCCCTGCAGCGAGACATACTGCCCCGCGCGGAAGAAGGGGAAGGCGCCGGCGTCGAGGCGGCGGAAGGTCAGCTCCTTCATGCCCGGAGCAAGGGGACGCACGGCGGTAAGCTCCACCTCCATCACACCAGGATGCAGGCGGCCGGCCTGCTGATTGACGCGATACGTCTCCGGAAGAGGCTTATCGGAACCCGCGGCAAGCGCCGCGCGGCGGTTCGGCACAAGCTTTTTGAACCGCAGCATGTCCTGAAAGCCGAAGATCTGTCTTTTGAATTTCATCTCAGCGCACCTCCCTCTTCAAGTCTCCCACGGTCTGCCTGCCGGAGAGATCGCCCGAGACATAGGAGCTTGAATAGCCGCTCGAGCGCATTGCCCAGCCGCCCGCGAAGCGAAGTCCGGGGAAGAGCTGCGCGTCCTCCTTGATCATCATCATGCGGGGCATCAGACTGTCCCACTCCGCAGCCTCATACCCGTAAATCACGCCCTGCGGATGACCGCAGTAGCGGGCGTATGTGGTGGGAGAGGCGACGGCAATCTCCTCAATGGAGTCGCGAATCCGGCAGCCGGTCTCCCGCTCAAACACGCGGATCATGTCGTCGGCCATCCGATCCTTGGCCTTGAAGTATTCCGTATCCGCAACGTTTCCCCAATCGTCAGACATAAACATGGTGGTAAAATACATCATGCAGGTTCCCTCGGGAGAACAGCCGGGAAACGCATTGTTCAGGCACACGGTGGCCTGCACATGGTTCGTCTCCACACGGCGCATCCGATCGTACTGGTCCGCGCTGTCGGCGGTATCATAGATGAAATAGTTGTGGCTCTTGATACCGAGCTCCTGCGCCGATTTGTTCAGGCCGAGGAAGAGCGAAAAGCCGCGTCCGGAAAAAGCGCGGGAATTCGTCGCGCGCACCATCGGCTCGGTGACGGCTCCCTTGTCCAGCATGGTGCCGAACACAAGATGCGGCGAGCAGTTCGCGATCACATGCCGGGTGGGAATCTGCGTGCCGTCCGCAAGCTCCACCGCCGTGATTGCGCCCGGCCCGTCCGCGTGGATTTTACTCACCGGCGAGTGGTACCAGATTTCACCGCCCAGCTCGCGGATACGCTCTTCAAGCGCGAGGCTGATCTCATGCGAGCGCATCTTCGGCATCCAGGCGTCCCGGGTGATGTAGCGGATCACCATGGAGCCGTAGTGCAGGAAGCTCAGGCGATCGCAGTCGACGCCGAGATAGCACCAGTAGGCGTTGAGAATATCCCGCGCACGTGCAGGCATTTTGAGCGAATCGAGCACCTCGTTCACGGAATAGCTCCCCGCCCTGATGAAATTGGGGAAATTCTTCTTCATGTATGCCGCGTCCGTTTCGCCGTTCACCGAAGAGGAATAGGCCTGCGCGGCGCGCACCTCCTCGCAGAGCTCAAAAAACGCCTCCATGGATTTGCGGGAGCCCGGCACATATTCCTCCATCCGGTCGATGAAGGCCTGCACGCCGAAGGGCATCACACAATCATACTGCTTGTCCGTGGTGATGAGATGATAGGCCTCGGGAATGCGCAGCCACTCGATTTTATCCTCCACCCCAAGGCTGCGGAACAGCTCGCGGATCTCCCCGGGCTCCTGCGCGGAGCCGAAGTCGTTGAGCTCATGCAGGCTCGCCTCAAACTCGAAGCGGCCGCGCCGGAAGCTTGTGGCGAAGCCTCCCGGCAGATTGTGCTTTTCCAGCACAAGGCAGGAAAAGCCTCCCTGCAGGATACGGATAGCCGCGGTCAGTCCGCCGTTTCCGGCTCCGATCACCACCGCGTCATACGCCCTGGTTGTACGTTTCTCCATAAGAACCCTCCTGTTGATGTCAGTCATTTGGTTTTCTGGAGCGCTCCAGCCAATACGTCAGCTCCTCTTCCCCATCCGCCCGCTTGTAATAGCGAAGCAGCAGAGAGAAAAATTCCGTCAGCTCGCGATCGATCTCCTCCTGCGTCATGGTGCGGTAGCCAGTGGCGATCATCGCCCCCAGCCCGTAGCAGTAAAGCTGCATGCGCCGGTGCATCTCCGCCGCCTGCTCCCAATCCAGCTCAAGGCTGCGGACCAAAAGCCCGACCGTCCTCTCCCAGTTCGCGTCCTCCATGCGGCTTTGCCCGGGATCGCGGCTGCGCAGATAGAGAAACCGGAACAGCTCCTTCTCCTCTCCGGCAAAGCACAGAAAAAGCCGGCCGAAATCGCGGTAGCTGCCGCACTGCGCCGAGAGAAAGGTTTGCTGAAGATACTCCGGAAGCGCCTCGAAAAGCTGCTCCTGGCTGCCAAACTCCGAATAGAGAGGCTGGGTGGAGCAGCCAAGCTGCCCGGCAATGCGCCGCATTGTCAGCGCAGAAGCGCCGTCTCTGCGGATCACCTCGGCCGCAGCCGCCAGGATTTCCTGCCGTCTGATCCGTTTTTTCGCTGCCATATCTCCTCCAAAATAATATAACAAGTGTTATATTATATAGCTTACAGGATTTTCCGGAAAAACGCAAGCGTTTTCCGTCCATTCATTGTTTTTTTACAGAAGCGTCCCTCCGCGGCCCCGGGCAAAAAAGGCGGCGCCGCTTTCCGGGAAAAGAACGCGCACTTTTCGCTTTCCCGCTTGTGCGCGCTGCGCCGGTCTGGTATAATGAAAACAAACGTTCTTGACAGGAGGGGCTTTGTGTGGATTTGCTGCAGGGACTCAACGACGCCCAGCGGGCGGCCGTCACCGCCACGGAGGGCTTTGTGCGCGTGATTGCCGGGGCCGGCTCGGGAAAGACGCGGGCCCTCTCGCACCGCTTCGCGTTTCTCGTCAACGAGCTCGGCATCCTGCCGGGGAACATCCTGTGCGTCACCTTCACCAACAAGTCCGCGAACGAGATGCGCCAGCGCATCCGGCGGCTGACCGGCGACAACGACACCGGCTACATCAACACCTTCCACGGCTTCTGCGTCGCCGTGCTGCAGGAGGACAGCCACGCCGTGCAGTACCCGAAGAGCTTTCTCGTCCTTGACAACGGCGACATCGACGCGATGCTGCAAATCATTTACGAGGAGCGCGGTCTCACGCTGCGCGACATGACCTTCGCCAACGCCAGGGACATGATTGAGATCCAGAAGCTGAGCAAGCGCCCGCAGTACTACCGCGACCTGATTGCGATGCCGCTGGATATTCTGCGGGAGAAATACGAGCAGGCCTCCTCCGTAGAGGATATCATCTTCTTCGGCTACCTGTATCAGCAGAAGAAATGCTTCGGCCTCGACTACAACGACCTCATCAAGTTCTCGCTCTACATTTTTGAGGAGTTTCCCGAGCTCAAACTCAAATGGCAGCAGCGGCTCGAGTACATCATGATCGACGAGTTTCAGGATATCGACGGGCTGCAGTACCAGCTGATGGAGGCGCTGTGCGGCTACCATAAGAACCTTTTCATCGTAGGCGATCCAGACCAGACCATCTACACCTGGCGCGGCGCGAGCGTGCGCTACCTGCTCGACTTCGACAAAACCTTCCCGAACGTGAAAACCATCCTGATGACGGAAAACTACCGCTCGACGCCGGAGATCCTCGCGGCGGCCAACTCCCTCATCGACAAAAACAGGCTGCGGGTGAAAAAATCGCTGCTGCCGACCCTGCCCTCCGGCGAACCGGTGCGGTGCTGCTTTGCGGACAACCAGGCGGCGGAGGCGAAATACCTGGCGGACACGGCGCTGGAGCTGCACGAGCGCGGCGTGGCCTACCGCGATATCGCCGTGCTCTACCGCGCCCACTATGTGACCCGTGCGCTCGAGGAGACGCTGATTGCCAAGAAGCTGCCGTACACCATCTACAGCGGCGTGCAGTTCTTCGACCGCATGGAGATCAAGGACGCCCTCTGCTATCTGCGCATGCTCGCGTACCGCGACGATCTCTCCTTCCGGCGCATTGTGAACGTGCCGAAGCGCAACCTCGGCAAGCGGCGCATGGCCTTTCTGGAGGAGAAGGCGCAGGAGAAGGGCTGCTCCCTGTGGCAGGCGCTCACGGAGAACCTCGACGACCCCATCTTCAAGGGGACGGGCGCCGGGCGCTTCGTCTCCCTGATCGAGGCGTTTTCGCGCAGCGCGGAGGAGCGGCCCGTCTCTGAGGTGCTGGCCGCCCTGCTCGACGAGAGCGGCTATGAAACCATGCTGCGCACGGAGGGCAGCGGAGAGCGGCTTGACAATCTGGCGGAGCTCAAGCAATCGGTGTATGAATATGAGACGACGTGCGGCGAGGAGGTCACGCTTCCGCACTATCTGAGCCATGTGGCCCTCTTCACAAACGCAGACACGGGTGATCCGGGCGACCGGATGCGCCTGATGACGGTGCATGCGGCGAAGGGCCTCGAATTCCCCTACGTCTTTCTCTGCGGGATGAACGAGGGCGTTTTCCCCTCGCGGAAGGTGCGCTCCCTGACGGCCATGGAGGAGGAACGGCGGCTCGCCTTCGTGGCGCTGACGCGGGCGAAGAAGGGGCTCTTCCTCTCCGAGGCGGACGGGAGAAACTTCGACGGCTCGCCGCGCTACCCCTCGCGCTTCCTCCTCGAGATCGACCCCCAGCTGCTCGAATTTGTGCAGCCGCCGGACGCCGGCCTCCTCGCGGAGGCACAGGAGGCCATCGAGGCGAGCCTGCGCCTTCTGCCGGAGGACGAGGAAGCCTCCCTGCCCGTGGGACAGCGGGTGCGCCATTTTCTCTTCGGGGAGGGGACGATTGTCGGCGAGAACCGGGACAAGGGGGCGCACATCATTCAGTTTGACGCCATGGAAACGCCGCGGATGATCTCCTTCCGGGTGAAGCTGGAGCGGCTGTAACCATAAGCGCCCGCGATGAGACAGACAATTCCCCCATCGCGGGCGGCAGGAGAAAAGCTGCGGACGAGAGCAGGGCGCGAAATACATCCAGGTTCAGCCTGGCAGGCGCGAGAAAGGAGAACGGGCATGGAGTTCCGCAAAATCTTCGACACCATTCCAGAGGAATTTGACCGGTACCGCACACGGTACTGCCCGGAGCTGTTCCGTGAGCTGATCGCAGCGGCAAACGTCGGGCCGGAAAGCGTTGTTCTCGAGCTTGGGCCGGGAACAGGACAGGCCACCGAACCGATCCTGCGCACAGGCTGCTCGTATCACGCCATCGAGCTCGGCGAGCATCTGGCCGCGAAGCTGCGGGAAAAATACGGAGAGGAACCGAACTTCCATCTGGTGAACGACGACTTCATCACGCACGATTTCGGAGAACAGCGCTTCGACCTCACCTACTCCGCCGCGACCATCCAGTGGATCCCGGAAGCGATCGCGTTCGCGAAAACCTTCTCCCTGCTCCGGCCCGGCGGGACGCTGGCCATGATGCTGACGCGCTGCGACTACCGCACGCCGAACGAAGCGCTGTATCAGGAGATCCAGAAGGTGTACGGCGCGTATTTCAGGCCCGAGACGCCCTACACGCACGGCTCCTTCCGCTATGAGAACGCCATGCAGTACGGCTACACGGATTTTGAACGGCGCGAATACCGGACCAGCCGCGCGCTGACCGCGGACGAGTACGCCGCCTACTGCGGGACGCACTGCGATCATCTGGCGATTCCCGAGCCGTTCAAAAGCCGCTTTTTTGACGGTCTGCGGCAGGCTGTGCGCAGCGCGGGGAACCGGATCGTTTTTCTCGACACGCATGTGCTGTATCTGGCGAGGAAGCCGGGATAAAGAAACGGGAAACGCCGCGGCGGTTCCCGTTTCTTTATGACTGCATCCCGATGATCGGCGCGTCGGTGAAGCAATGCAGATGCAGCGGCGAAAGCACCTTGAAGCCCTCGCCGAGGGCAAAGCCTCTTCCCTGCGCGCGCTGCTGCCCCTGCATCGTGA
>CALWRP010000181.1 GCA_944383955.1 uncultured Clostridia bacterium | reverse complement strand
GGGCCGCGAGCTGCGCGTCGGCGTATTCGTAGATCTGCGGCACGCCGAACAGCACGCTGCCCTCGGAGATCACATCCCCGTTTTCCAGCAGGGTGTACACAACGTGGTCCTCGCGCAGGCGGGCCTGCGGCAGCAGCACTTTGTCGAGCCAGACGGCGGAGAGAGCCGGCACCGTCAGCTCCTGCTCGCGCTCCTCGCCGAGAAGGGCGGAGCGGCTGTCGCGCAGGCTCCAGCGCACCGTGACGCGCTTGTCCTCCCGCGTCTCGTTGACAACGTTGAGGCGGATGCTCTTCTCAAACGCCGGGTTGCGGGTGTTGAGGTTCATGTCCTGCGAGAGCATGCCCTCCTCGCAGCAGGAGAGAAGGACGGGGGCGAAGAAGCGCTTCTCGAAATAGTGCAGCGCCTTCCAGCGGCCGGAATAGTCGATCGACGACCACGAGGCCACCGGCCAGCAGTCGTTGAGCTGCCAGACGATCGTGCCCATGCACTGGCCGCGGTGCCGCCGCCAATGCTCCACCGCGTAGCGCATCGCCTGCGCCTGCATCAGCTGCGAGGCGTAGACGAATTCCCGCAGGCTCGTGGGATAGCGCAGATACTGCGTCATGTAGACCATCATCTTCGAGAAGCCCCCGAAGCATTTCTGGTGGCGCTGCATCACGAAGGAGAACGGGTTGCGGTCCTCCGGCTCGGTGAAGGCCTCGATCTGCTTCATGGACGGCATCGACTCGAAGCCGAACTCCGAGGCGTAGCGGAAGGTGTGGTTGCGGTAGTCGGGGAAGGGCAGATAGCCGTGCCACACGGCCCAGTAGTGGGCGTCTCCGCGCGTCTCGTCCTGCGGGTTGTCGAAGTCGCCGCCGGAGGAGGGGCTCGACGGCCAGTAGAAGGCGTCCGGATCCTCGCGGCGGATGATCTTCGGAATCACATAGCTGTACATGCGCGTGTAGTCGCCCTTGAGCAGCGGCGTCTCGCCGTAGCCCTCATAGAGGAAGCTCTCCATCTCGTTGTTGCCGCACCACAGGCCGAGGCAGGCGTGGTGGCGGATGCGGCGCACGTTCTCCTCGATCTCGCGGGAGATGTTCTCCTCGAACTCGTCGGTGAGGCGGTAGGTCGCGCAGGCGAACATCAGATCCTGCCAGACCAGAAGGCCGAGCTCGTCGCAAATGTCGAAGAACGCGTCGTGCGGGTAGAAGCCGCCGCCCCAGACGCGGACGGCGTTGTAGTTGGCAGCCGCGCATTGCTCCAGCAGCGCGCGCGTCCGCTCCGGCGTGATGCGCGGGAGCAGGCAGTCCTCGGGGATGTAGTCCGCTCCCATGGCGAACACGCGCACGCCGTTGACCTCGTGGGCGAAGCTCTCGCCCCACTGATCCTTCTCAATGCGAACCGTCATGGTGCGCAGGCCGATCCGGCGCTCCCACACGTCCTCCACCTCTCCGCCCGAGAGGAGCTCCACCCGCACCGTATAGAGCGGCTGCGCGCCGTAGCCGCGGGGCCACCACAGCTGCGGATGTTCAAGCTCCAGCTCCGCGGGCGAGCCCTCCCGCGCAAAGACGGCTCCGTCCGGCGCAGTGACGGCGACGCGGTAGCCCTCCGCCTCGCCCTCATGGCGCACGGCGAAGCCAAGGCGCACCCGGCCCTCCCCGTGCTGCTGGCGGACAAGCACGTCCGTCAGGCGCGCCGAGCGGATGCCGAGCAGCGTCACCTCGCGGAAGAGGCCCATATCGGGCAGGCGCGGACCCCAGTCCCAGCCGAACATGCAGCTTGACTTGCGCAGGTAGGGGAAGCCGTCGGTGGTGTCTGTGTTGCAGGGGATGGAGCCGTTTTTCTCCACCTGCTCCTGCAGGTAGCGCAGCGGCGAGAAGAAGCGGATCGCGAGCACGTTCCCCTTTTCCCGCAGCAGGCTCCGCGCCTCGAACTCCCAGACGCGGTGCATGTTGTACGTTTTGCCGAGCGGCGTGCCGTTGAGCGCGATTTCCGCCAGGGTATCGACGCCCTCAAAGCGCAGCACGGCGCGCGGGCAGGCCAGCACCTCCGGCGCGGCGTCGAACGTCAGCGTATAATCGCAGTCCTCCCGCGAGAGCTCCTCCGCCTGGGCGGCGTTGTCGCGGAAATACGGATCGGGGATCTCCCCGCGGCGAACCAGGTCGCCGTACAGCGAGAAGGGAACCTCCGTTTCCCATTCCCTTCCGTGCCAGTGCAGGCGCCAGCCTGCGTTGAGCTTCTGCTGTTGCATGGTCATTGCTCCTCCTGTCGTCATGCGGCGGCCGTCTTTGCTCCCCGCGGGAGCGCTCCGGCTCCGCCCGTGTCTCTGCAAACGCTCCGGCGGCGTTTCCCTCATCCTACCGCGAAACCGAACCGATTGCAAGCCACTCTTTTCCGTTTTTCTGTCTTTTCTTCCACCCTGCGCGTCGGGAAGGCCCGCTGAGAGGGGAGCATGAAAAAGCGCCGCCCTCCTTCCTCAGGAAAGAGAGCGGCGCGAAGAAAGCCCCAGTGGCGCTCAGACGGGAATCGACGCGTGGTGCATCCTGTTTTCCACAGAGATCGCCTTGCCCTGGCGCAGATAGACGCGGGAGACGCGGCGGCTCACGCCGCAGACAAGCTCGTAGCCGATGGTGCCGACCAGGGAGGCCACCTCGTCCGCTGTCGGCTCGCTGCCGAAAAGAACGACCTCGTCGCCGACCTTCGCCTCCGGGATATCGGACAGATCCACCATGAGCTGGTCCATGCAGATACGCCCGACAATCGGCGCGCGCTTGCCGCAGATGAGCACCCACCCCTTCCCAAAGAGAGCGCGCGGGTAGCCGTCGGCATAGCCGACCGGAACGGTGCCGATGAGCATCGCGCGGTCTGCGGTGAAGCAGCGCCCATAGCTGACGGTGGTGCCCTTCTCCACCTGCTTGACCAGGCTCACCGTGCTCTTGAGACGCATGGCCGGGCGCAGATCGAGCCGGTTTTCCACCTCGCCGGAGGGCTGCAGGCCGTAGAGAATGATACCGGGGCGCACCATGTCCAGATGGAACTCCGGATAATCGAGCACCGCGGCGGAGTTTGCACAATGGTGCAGGCGGAAGGTGATGCCGCGCTGCTTGAGCAGGGAGATCGCGTGCGTGAAGATGCGGAACTGGCGGTTCGTGCAATAGCGCCCCTCCTCGCCGCCGTCGGCGACAGAGAAGTGGGTGAAGATGCCCTCTGGAATGATACCGGGCATCTGGCAGGCGCGCACCATCTCGTCGACACTGCCCTTATCGCGCTCCGGATCCTGATAGAGAAATCCGATGCGGCTCATGCCGGTATCAACGGCGATGTGCCCCTTGACGGTATACCCGCCGCGCTGGGCAACATCTGAAAGGCGGGCGGCATAGTTGAGGGATAAAATCGTTTGGGAAAAGCTGCCGTGGCAAAGCCGAAGCGCCAGCTCCGGCGGCGTGTAGCCGAGAATGAGGATCGGCAGGCGGATCCCTGCGCCGCGCAGCTCCTCCGCCTCCTCCAGATTGGAAACAGCCAGCCAGTCCGCTCCCAGGGATTCATACTCCTTGGCAACGGTCACAGCGCCGTGACCATAAGCGTCTGCCTTGACAACGCAGCACATCTTCGTGGCGGTCTCTGTCCTTGCGGCATTTTCAAGCTTTGTGGCGGACTCCAGCTCGCGGCGAATTTCACGGTAGTTGTGAGCGATAGCGTCGAGATCGATCTCGGCCCAGGTTCTGCGAATAAAATCAAGATTCATCAAGTTCGCCTCCTGAAAGGGAACAAAGCCGGCGCTCCCGGGCGCGGCGCTCAAAACCGCGCGCCGCGTCCCGCAAAAGCGCGTCCGTCCCGCTTCTTATTTGAAATAGCGCACGCCGGACTCAAAGATCTGCTGATCCTTCGCGCCGGGCACGTTCGCGTAGAGGTCGCCGCCCTTTCTCTCGGAGTGGCCCATCTTGCCGAGCACGCGGCCGTCCGGGCTGGTGATGCCCTCCACGGCGCAGACGGAGCCGTTCGGGTTCCACTCGATCGAGCCGCTCGGCTTCCCGCAGGGGGTGACGTACTGCGTGGCGATCTGGCCGTTCGCGATCAGGCTGTCAAGCACCTCTTCGCTCGCGACGAAGCGGCCCTCGCCGTGCGACACCGGCACCGCGAACACGTCGCCGGCGTTCACGCCCGCGAACCACGGCGACTTGACGCTCGTCACGCGGGTGTAGGCCATGCGGGAAACATGGCGGCCAAGGGTGTTGAAGGTCAGCGTCGGGGCGGCCTCGCTCGGTTCGGTGATTCTGCCGTAGGGCACAAGGCCGAGCTTGATGAGCGCCTGGAAGCCGTTGCAGATGCCGAGCATCAGGCCGTCGCGCTTTTCGAGCAGCTCGGCCACGGCGTCGGCCACGCGCGGGCTGCGGAAGGTGGTGGCGATGAACTTGCCGGAGCCGTCCGGCTCGTCGCCGCCGGAGAAGCCGCCGGGCAGCATGACGATCTGCGCCTGGCGCACGGCCTGCTCCATCTTCGCGATGGTCTCCTCGATCGCGGCGGCGGAGAGGTTGCGCACGACGAGAATCTCCGTCTCGGCTCCCGCCTTCTCAAAGGCGCGGGCCGTGTCGTACTCGCAGTTCGTGCCGGGGAACACAGGGATGAAAACGCGCGGCTTCGCGGCCTTGATCGCCGGAGCCTTCGCATTGCGCTGTGTGAAGAGCGGCACGTCGCGCTCGACAGCCACCTCGGGCGCGTTGTTCGGGAACACCTTCTCCAGCGGGTTCATCCACAGGGAAAGCAGCTCGTCGATCGGGAGCTCCTCCCCGCCGATCGAGACACAAGGCTCCTCCTTCGTCTCGCCGAGGAGGACAGCCGAAAGGCTCTCCGGCAGCTCGCCGCAGGCCTCGGCGACGAGGGAGGCGGAGCGCGGCGCAAACAGCGTCTGCGCATCCAGATCGGCAAACGCAAAGCCGAGCTTGTTGCCGAAGCACATGCGGGCCACGGCGGCGGCCGCGCCGCCCTCCTTCACCACAGAGACGGCGCCAATCGCGCCGCTCTCCATAAGGGAGAGCACCGTGCCGTAATACGCCTTGACCTTCTCCCAGTCGGGCAGAAGGGTGTCTTTGTTCTCGGGGACAGGCAGCAGATAGACCTTCGAGCCGCCCCTGGTGAAGGCGGCGGAGCGCGTTTTGCTCGCCTTCGTCATCGTGACGGCGAAGCTCACGAGCGTCGGCGGGACGTCGAGCGTCTCAAACGTGCCGCTCATCGAGTCCTTGCCGCCGATGGCGGGCAGGCCGAGGCCGAGCTGGGCCTCAAGCGCGCCGAGCAGGGCGGCGGCGGGCTTGCCCCAGCGCTTCGGGTCGCCCGTCATGCGCTCGAAATACTCCTGGAAGGTCAGGCGGGCCTTCATCGGATCCGCGCCGATGGCGCAGAGCTTCGAGAGGCTCTCCACGACAGCCCAGGCCGCGCCGTGGAAGGGCGAGAAGCGCGACTCGCCGGGGATGTAGCCGAAGCTCATCGCGGTGGCGTCGTCCGTCGTGCCGTGGCGCACGGGCAGCTTGGCCGCCATGGCCTCCTCCGGGGTGAGCTGGTATTTGCCGCCGAAGGGCATGAGCACCGTCGCCGCGCCGATGGAGGCGTCGAAGCGCTCGGCAAGGCCCTTCTGGCAGCAGACCTCGAGGCGGGAGAGATTCTCACGGAAGGCCTCGGCCGCTCCCTTGCCCTCAAGGCAGTCCGGCACGAGGGCGCGGTAGTTCTTCTCCGGGTCGACGGCGGCAATCTGCACCTGTGCGTTCTGGGTGACGCCGTTGGTGTCGAGGAAGGAGCGGGCGATGCTGACGACGCGGTCGCCGCGCCACGTCATGTCGAGGCGGGGCTCCGCCTTGACGACGGCCACCACGGTCGCGTCGAGGTTCTCGCGGTCGGCGGCGGCACAGAAGGCCTCCACGCTCTCCGGGGCGAGCACGACGGCCATGCGCTCCTGGCTCTCGGAGATGGCGAGCTCCGTGCCGTCGAGGCCCTCATACTTCTTCGGGACCTTGTCGAGATCGATATCGAGGCCGGGGGCCAGCTCGCCGATCGCGACGCTCACGCCGCCCGCGCCGAAGTCGTTGCAGCGCTTGATCAGAGTGGAAACGGCCGGGTCGCGGAACAGGCGCTGGAGCTTGCGCTCGGTGGGCGGGTTGCCCTTCTGCACCTCCGCGCCGCACACCTCCACGGACTTCTCCGTGTGAGCCTTCGAGGAGCCGGTCGCGCCGCCGATGCCGTCGCGGCCCGTGGCGCCGCCGAGCAGGACGATCACGTCGCCCGGGGCGGGCTCGAGGCGCACCACGTTCGCCTTCGGGGACGCGCCGATGACGGCGCCGATCTCCAGGCGCTTGGCGACATAGCCGGGATCGTAGAGCTCCGTGACCTGGCCGGTGGCCAGGCCGATCTGGTTGCCGTAGGAGCTGTAGCCGCCCGCCGCGCCGGTGGTGATCTTGCGGCTGGGAAGCTTGCCGTGCAGCGTCTTCTCCACCGGGACGCGCGGATCGCCGGAGCCGGTGACGCGCATGGCTTGGTAGACGTAGGCGCGGCCGGAGAGCGGATCGCGGATCGCGCCGCCGAGGCAGGTGGCCGCGCCGCCGAAGGGCTCGATCTCTGTGGGGTGGTTGTGGGTCTCGTTCTTGAACTGGACGAGCCAGTCCTCCGTTTTGCCGTCGATGGTGACGGGCACCTGGATCGAGCAGGCGTTGATCTCGTCGCTCTCGTCGAGGTCCGGCACAAGGCCGCGGCGCTTGAGCGCCTTCGTGCCGATAACGGCCATATCCATCAGGGAGACGGGGCGATCGGTCTGGCCGTAGACCTCGCCGCGCACGGCGAAATAGCGGCGCAGGGCGTCCTCAATCGCGGCGGAGACGGGGCTCTTCTCCACCGAAATCTCGCGCAGATGGGTGGAGAAGGTGGTGTGGCGGCAGTGGTCGCTCCAGTAGGTGTCGATGACGCGCAGCTCGGTGACGGTGGGATCGCGGTGCTCCTCATCGCGGAAGTAATCGCGGCAGAAGAAGAGATCCTCGCGGCTCATGGCAAAGCCCATGCGGCCGTAGAAGGCCTCCATCTCCGCGTCGTTCCAGGAGATGAAGCCCGTGATGCGGGCCACGTCGGCGGGAACGTCGGATT
>CALWRP010000180.1 GCA_944383955.1 uncultured Clostridia bacterium | reverse complement strand
ACCGTGACGGGCGGCGGCTCCCCGCAGTTCGCCTCCGGCAACACGAGCTTTTTGAAGCTGACGAAGACGGTGCAGGACGGCAACGATTACTTTGTCACCTTCACGGCGGTGGCCGCCGGTCAGGTTGGTGTTTACGCCTCCGCGGACGGCCCCTATATGGACCGCCAGTGCATCATTGACGTGATTTGACGCTGTCGCCGCAGGGCTGTCGATAAGCTGCCAAAGGCTGCATCCCCTCACAGCAGATTTGGGGATGCAGCCTTTTTGTTTTGCAGACCGGTGTGAAAGCGGGCGCAGGGATCAGCGGCCGGCAGACTGGCCGTAGAGGAACTCGGTGACGGCGCGGCTGAAAAAGAGCAGGCCGCACTGGGCCGCCACGACGCCAAAGAGCGCGGCGAAGAGCAGCCAGAACCAGAACGGCAGCGGCTGGCCGAGGGAGAGCGCCTCCACCAGGAGGACCAGATAGAGAATCAGCGTGATGAGATTGAGCACGGCCATCGCGTAGCGCACCCAGCTGACGCCGCGGTACAGCGCCACGCAGCACGCGACGGTGAGGCCCGCTCCCAGCAGGCTGAAGCTGCCCGTGAACAGCGTGAGCACAATGGAGACAACCTGTGCCGCAATCACACCGATCACCAGCTTCTCCCCTCTCTCTGAGAGACGGCGCTGCCTCTCCAGAAAAGCCTGGTATGCCTTTTCCTTCTCCTCGGCCTCCAAATCCTCCAGGCGGTCAAAGTGAAGCGCGATATCGGGGTTCGGCAGAGACGCGGAGACGGAGCGGAACTGCTCCGCGAGCTGGTGGACGCTGCGCACGCTCCCGCCGTCCATGCGGCTGAGGCTGGAGAGGATCGCCTCGCGCTCCCTGGCCTCCTCCCGCAGGGCGGCGCGGCGAACGGAGAGCACCTGCGCAATTTGCTCCGGGCTCCGCTGCATCGTCAGAATCTCCTCGATGCTGAACGAGAGCTTGCGCAGGTCGCTGATATCGCGCAGCGCCTGCACGTCCTCGCGGCTGTACTCGCGGTACTCCCTGTCGTTGCGCACCACCATCTCCGGCGAAACAAGCCCCTTTGCGACATAGAACCGTACAGCGCGCTCCGTCAGACCGGTTTTGTCGCAGACCTCCTTCATTTTCATACCATCCATTCTCCTTCCCCCGCGTCCCGGATACCGCTTTGCCAAAGCATCCCGGACAACGCTTTTCTGTGTCTGTTTCCACCCTTATCATACAAACTGACGTAAGGGAAGTGTCAAGAGGAAAAGAGAATTTTACAGGCCGATCCGGTCAAAAATCAGCGGGCGCGGCTCCGGGGGCTCCTCCCCGAAGCGCAGGGCGGAGAGGAAGGTCTGCTCCGCCGTCCGGCAGAGCTGCTCTGAGGCGGCGTAGAGCTCGGCGAGCACTTCGCCCTCGCCGACCCAATCGCCCGGCTTCTTTTTCAGAAGAATCCCTGCGCTGTAGTCGATCGCGTCCTCCTTCCGCTCGCGGCCCGCGCCGAGCTCGACGGAGGCGACGCCGCAGCGCTCGGTGTCGATGGCGCAGAGATAACCGCCGCGCTCCGCCCTGACTTCATAGCGGACAACCGGCGCAAAGAAAGCGCGGTAATCCTCCAGGGCGGAGACCTCTCCGCCCTGCGCCGCAACCATTTCGCAGAGCTTGGCAAAGGCCTGCCCGTTGAGGAGCTGCCCACGGGAAAGCGCCCGCCCCGCTTCAAGGTCAGACGCTTTTCCTGTCATCACCAGAATACCGGCGGCAAGCTCCGTACAAAGCTGCGTCAGGTCCTCCGGGCCGCGTCCCTTGAGCGTCTCGCACGACTCGATCACCTCCAGGGCGTTGCCCACGGCAAAGCCGAGCGGGCGATCCATGTCCGTGATGAACGCGGCCGCCCGCCGCCCGGCGTGGGAGGCGATCTCCACCATCGAACGCGCCAGAGCCCGGGAGTCCTCCACCGTCTTCATGAAGGCACCGCTGCCCGTCTTCACATCGAGCAGGATGCAGTCCGCGCCCGCGGCGAGCTTCTTGCTCATGATGCTGGAGGCGATGAGCGGGATGCTCTCCACGGTGGCGGTCACGTCGCGCAGGGCGTACAGCTTTTTGTCTGCCGGGACAAGATTTCCCGTCTGGCCGACGACGCAGACGCCCACCTCGCGCACGATGCGGAAGAACTCGTCGCGGGAGAGATCGGTGCGCAGGCCGGGGATCGACTCGAGCTTGTCGATGGTGCCGCCCGTGTGGCCGAGGCCCCGGCCGCTCATCTTCGCCATGCGCACGCCGAGGGAGGCCACAATCGGGCCGAGCACGAGCGTCGTCTTGTCTCCCACGCCGCCGGTGCTGTGCTTGTCGACCTTGACGCCCTCGATGGAGGACAGATCGACCGTGTCGCCGGAGCGCTCCATCTCCAGCGTCAGGTCTCCCGTCTCCCGCGGCGTCATGCCGCGCAGGCAGATGGCCATCGCCAGGGCGCTGGCCTGATAGTCGGGGATCTCCCCGCTCACATAGTTTTGCACGAAGAAGGCAATCTCCTCGCGGCTGAGCTCGCCGCCGTCGCGCTTCTTCGCGATGATATCATACATGCGCATGGGCTGCATCTCCCTCCTCCGCCAGGCTGGCGGGCGTGAACGCGAAGGGCAGAAGCTCCCCCAGCGTGTGACGCCGGACCTCCCCCTCCGATTTGACGAGGAGCACCTCGAATTCCGGCCCGCAGAACTCTGCCAGGGCCTGGCGGCAGACGCCGCACGGCGGGCAGAACGAGGCCGGCGGCTCCCCCTGCCGTCCTCCGGCGATGGCGATAGCCGCAAAGCGGCGCTTCCCCTGGGCAACGGCGGAAAACAGGGCCGTGCGCTCGGCGCAGTTTGTGGGGCCGTAGGCGGTGTTCTCCACATTGCAGCCGGGGAACAGCGTGCCGTCCTGAGCCAGAAGGGCCGCCCCCACCGCCCAGTGCGAATAGGGAACATAGGCGTTCGCGCGCGCCTCGAGGGCGCACCGGAGCAGGCGCTCCTCCGTCTCCCGCGTCATCGCTGCTCCGCCTCCTTCACCAGCTTCACCACGCGGCTTGTGCCGAGGCGGGACGCGCCGAGGGCCAGGAAGCGCTCGGCGTCCCCGAGCGTGGAGATGCCGCCCGCCGCCTTCACGCGCACCCGCGGCCCCACATGGGCGCAAAAGAGCTCCACATCCCCGAAGGTTGCGCCGCCCGACGAGAAGCCGGTGGAGGTCTTGATGAAATCCGCCCCCGACTCGGTGACGATCCCGCACATGCGGATTTTTTCCTCCTGCGTGAGCAGGCAGGTCTCGACGATCACCTTGAGCAGGCGGCTGCCGCAGGCCTCCTTCACGGCGCGGATTTCCGCGAGCACCCGGTCGAACAGGCCGTCCTTCACCCAGCCGAGGTTGACGACCATATCGATCTCGTCCGCCCCGTTCCCGATGGCGTCCTTCGCCTGGAACACCTTGGAGGCCGTGGTGTCGTAACCGTTGGGGAAGCCGATGACGGTGCAGACGGCCATGCTCTCCCCCACATACTCCTTCGCCTGCCGCACATAGGAGGCGGGAATGCAGACGCTGGCCGTCTGATAGCGGACGGCGTCGTCGCACAGGGCGCGGATCTCCTCCCAGCGGGCCGTGGGGGCCAGCAGGGTGTGATCGACGGCGCGCAGAAGCTCTCTCTGATCCATTCCGGTTTTCCTCCTTTTTATTCCGCCGTCTCCAGGGCGATCTCCATCATCTGCGTGAAGGTGGTCTGGCGGTCCTCCGCCGGGAGCGACTCGCCGCGCAGTGGGCAGTCGCTGATCGTCAGCAGGCAGAGGGCCTCCTTCCCGGCGCGGGCGGCGTTCATGTACAGGGCCGCGCTCTCCATCTCCACGGCCAGAACGCCCATCTTCTTCCACGCGGCGAGCGAGGTCTCGTCGTCGCCGTAGAAGAGATCGGAGGAGAGCACGTTGCCGGCGCGCACCGGCACGCCGAGGCGGCGGGCGGCCTGAACGGCCTTCTCCGCCAGACGGAAGCTCGCAATCGGCGCGAAGGCGCCGGGCAGACGGAACTGGGCGGCATAGTTGGAGTCTGTGCAGGCTCCCATGCCGACGACGACGTCGCGCAGCTGCACCTCGTCCGCGATGCCGCCGGCGGTGCCGATGCGGATGATGCGCTCGACGTCGTAGAAATGGAAGAGCTCATACGAATAGATGCCGATGGACGGCATGCCCATGCCGCTGCCCATGACGGAAACCGGCCTGCCGTGATACAGGCCGGTGAAGCCGAGCATGTTGCGGACAGTGTTGAAGCAGACGGGATTCTCGAGATACGTCTCCGCCACGAATTGCGCGCGGAGAGGATCGCCGGGCATCAGAACGGTTTTGGCGATCTGGCCGGGCGCTGCGGCGTTGTGCGGGGTGGACATGGTTGATTCGCTCCTTTCAGGGCGGCCGGGCCGCCCACAGATTGTCTAAAAAGCTGCCAAAGGGCAAACGTAAAGTTTTCGCCCGCCTGTTTCAGAAGGGCGCGGCGTGCCGGTGGCACGCGAACGAGCGCCGACCGGAGCGGGAACGGAGACCCGGCGGGGCGCGGGGCGCCGTGTGCCGGTGGCACACAAACAAGGCGCCGACCGGAGCGGGAGCGGAGACCAGAGCCCCGACCACCAAGCTGCCGGTGATCCGTTCTCATATCGCGAAGCCCGTTCACTTCCAGCACCAAGCTGCTGAAGCGTCGGTTTCCGGTGCCGCGCACCGCAAACCGATGCTTCAGGCTCTGCATCCGGCTATGGCCGGATGCAGAGCCTTTTTCCGGACGGTGACGCACTCCTGTACTTTCCTCCACGCAGCCCTGTGCCGGCGATGCCCGGCACAGCGGCGAAAAGGCAAACGGGCGGGCCGCTCACAGCAGCACTTCCTCCGCGCGGGAGGAGCCGGCGAGCGGCGGCAGGCCGAAGGCGGCGAGGATGGTGGCGGATACGTCCGCAAAGGTGGGCAGCGTGCCGAGGTTGACGCCGGGCCGCACGGCGGGGCCAGCCAGAAGCCAGGGCGTGTACTCGCGGGAGTGGTCGGTGGAGGGGGTGGCGGGGTCGCAGCCGTGGTCGGCGGTGATCATCAGCACGTCCCCCTCCCCCAGCCTCTCCAGGAGCCGCGGCACGGCGCGGTCGAACTCCGCGAGGGCGCGGGCGTAGCCGTCCGGGTCGTTGCGGTGGCCGTAGAGCATATCGAAATCGACGAGGTTGACGAAGCACAGGCCGCGGAAGGGGCGCAGCGCCAGCTCCAGCGTGCGGGCGATGCCCTCGGTGTTTCCGGCGGTGAAAAAGTGCTCCGTATCGCCGCGCCCGGCGAAGATATCGTGGATCTTGCCGACGGCCAGCACGTCGAGCCCGGCCTCCTTCAGGCGGTCGAGCATCGTCTCCGACGGCGGCTCGAGGGAGAAATCGTGGCGGCGAGGCGTGCGCGTGAAGGGCCACTCCCCCTCGAAGGGGCGGGCAATCACGCGGCCGACGCCGTGCTCGCCGCGCAGGAGAGCGCGGGCCCTGCGGCAGTAGTCGTAGAGCTGCCCGGGCGGGACGACGGCCTCATGCGCCGCGATCTGGAAGACGCTGTCCGCGGAGGTGTAGATGATGAGCGCGCCTGTCCGGAGATGCTCGCGGCCGTAGTCGCGGATGACCTCGGTGCCGGAATAGGGCCGGTTGCAGAGCACGCGGCGGCCCGTCTCGCGCTCGAAGGCTTCGATCACCTCCGGCGGGAAGCCGTGGGGATAGGTCGGCAGCGGGCGCGGCGAGACGACGCCCGCCAGCTCCCAGTGGCCGATCGTGGTGTCCTTCCCCTTCGAGAGCTCCGTCAGCCGGGCGAAGGAGCCCGCGGGAGACGATACCGCCGGGCGGCAGGAGACGCCGTCGATGTTGAACAGGCCGAGGCGGCGCAGATTCTCCATCTGGAACTGCGGGCTTCGCGCCGCCGCCGCGAGCGTGTCGCTGCCGCAGTCGCCGAAGTCCGCAGCGTCGGGAGCCTCGCCGATGCCGACGCTGTCGAGCACAATCAGAAAAATCCGTTTGACAGAACTCATCCTGCATTCCTCCCCGGGGCGCAGCGCCCCTCTCTGTTTTATCCTTAGTATAAAACAAATCGCGGAAACTTACCAGCCCCGGCGGCTCAATTTCGCTCTCTTAATTTCAAAAATCCAGGTTTCAAGCCGATTTTTGCGATTTATTAGCACTCGATTTAATAGAGTGCTAACGTTTTACAATTTGTTCACACGATCCGCGAAAAAACGTAACAATCGTCCTCTATACTGGGAACCGTTGAAAGGAACGGCGCACACGGACGCCGCAAAGGAGGAGCCCGCGAAAGCCCTTCTTCCGGAGACGGCGCACAGCCGGGGCACGGCCGGCCCCGACCCGCCGCGCGGTCTCTGTCCGGAGCGCAGGCGTTCCCCATCCTATGAAATGAAACTGGAACAGCGCCGCACGGCGCTCCTGTATGGAGGTATGAAGCATGTTTGATCTGATGACTCCCTTTGACCGCAGAAGCAGCGATCTCTTCCGCTATTTCGACGACTTTGGCCGCGAGTTCACCCGCGCGGCGGGCACGGAAGCCGCTCCCTGCCGCACCGATATTCTCGATTTCGGCGACCGCTTTGAACTGCGCGCCGATATGCCCGGCTTCCGCAAGGAGGAAATCCACATTGATATCGACGGCGACCGTCTGACGATCTCCGCCGAGCACAAGGAGGAGGACCGGCAGGAGAACGAGACGTACCTGCGCCGCGAGCGCCGCTGGGGCTCTCTCAGCCGCAGCTTCGACATCTCCGCCGTCAGCGCGCAGGGCATCACCGCCGCCTACGAGAACGGCGTGCTGGTGCTCGATCTGCCGAAGAAGTCGGCGCAGAAGCCCGTGGCCCAGCGCATTGAAATCAAATAACGGAACAATAAAATCAGCCGCCCGGCTCTTCCGCATCACTCGGAAAAAGCCGGGCGGCTTTTGTCTGCGCGAATCTCTTTATTCAAGCGCCCGTCAGGAGACGCCAACCACTCTCGCCTTGAGCGCCTTGATGGGAATCCCCTGCTCGGAGAACATTCTCTCATGCTCCGTCATGACGGTGATCTCGTCGCTGCACGCGTCGGCGTGCAGATCCCCGGTGGTCCAGTAGACGTGATAGCCCGCCTCCTCCAGGTAGCGCAGGGTATCGCGGTAGAGGGGGCCGTCGTCCGTCTTGAACCAGAGCTCGCCCTGCTCCGAGAGGAGGGCGCGGTAGTCGGAAAGGCGCGTCGGGTATGTCAGGCGGCGCTTCCAGTGGCGCGGCTTCGGCCACGGGTTGCAGAAGTTGATGTAGATCCGCTCCACCTGGTCGCGCTCGTCCATGATTTCGCGCAGGCGCTCGATGTCGTGGCCCGTGAGGGCCACGTTCTCAACCGGCCGCTCGCCGAACGCGGACTCAATCACGCGCTTGGCAGGGGCGAGAACGACGTCCTTCAAATCGATGCCGATGTAATTGAGCTCCGGGTGAACCGGGGCCAGCCCCGCAATGAAATAGCCCTTGCCGCTGCCGAGCTCGAGGTGGATCGGCTGGCGTTTGGGAAACCACTCGTGCCAGCGCCCCTTCTGCTCCTCACAGCGGCGCACGAAGAAGGGGCAGGCCTCGAGCTCCGGCTTCGCCCAGGGCTTGCTGCGCATTCTCATCCGGCGTGCTCCTCCTCCCGCCAGCCCTTGCAGACGTCCACCCACTTCTCAGCGCGGGAGGCCTCAAAGAGCTCCCCGCAGCTCAGACGCACGGCAGAGCTCGCCGTTCCCGCGGCCGGGTAGACGACGTCGAAGCGGCGCAGCGACTCATCGCAGACGACGCGCACGCCCTCCGGGTTGGCAAACGGGCAGACGCCGCCCACCGGGTGGCCCGTCATGGGCAGAACCTCGTCGGCGCGCAGCATCACGGCCTTTGTGTGAAACTCCGCCTTATAGCGGGAATTGTCGATCTTCGCGTCTCCGGCGGCCAGCACCAACAGGCAGCCGTCGCCGAGGCGCAGCGAGATGGTCTTCGCGATGCGCGCGGGCTCCGTTCCCAGAGCCTCGGCGGCGAGCTCCACCGTCGCGCTGCTCACATCGAAGGTCTGCACGCGGTCGGCGAGGCCGCGCGCCCCCAGATATTCCCTGACAGCTTCCAAGGACATGTCTTGTCTTCCTCACTTTCTCCCGGGCGGCCATTCGCCGCCCCCACTAATCGCACCCTGCGGCGGGTTCGCAGATATTGTATCATCTTTCGCCGGGGCTGTCACCCCTCTTTTTTGCTTCCGCGCCGCAAAGACGCAGGATTCGGGGGGATCTCCTGCAAGTTTTTCTTAACTTTTTGAAAAATCATGTTATAATAGAAAATAG
>CALWRP010000179.1 GCA_944383955.1 uncultured Clostridia bacterium | reverse complement strand
TGCGGGAGTGGGCTTTGCGCGGTTGTGGGGGGGCTGGGCGTTGCTTTTCTCTTTGTTGTGGGAGTGGGCTTTGTGCGGTTGTGGGGCTGCTGGGCGTTGCTTTTCTCTTTGTTGTGGGAGTGGGCTTTGTGCGGTTGTGGGGCTGCTGTGCGTTGCTTTTTTCTTTGTTGTGGAGTGGGCTTTGCGGTCGTGGGGCTGCTGTGTTTGGGTTTTCTTTTCTTCTTTAGGGAGCACTTGGCCTCGTGCTTGCGCGGGGCTTGGTCTTCTGAATCTTTCTATGCTTCTGATTTTCAGTTGTCGCGACCGCCCGCGACGGTGCGGTTTCTTTCTTCACGCGAAGAAAGAAACCAAAGACGCGCGGGGGCTGCGGCCCCTCGACCCCGTTTAGGAGCTGCCCTACGTTGGTTTTGTTCCGGCTTTTCTCATAGCGCTCGCCGGCGTGAAGGGCTGACGCCCAGCGCCGGCCCCCGCCCGGAACAGCGCCGCTTGACGCGGCGAGGTTCCTTGTGGGTCGATCGGGTCGGTTTCTGAGTGCAATTCCTGAAGCGTCGATTGACGGGTGGCGTCCCGTCAACCGACGCTTCAGCAGCCACTGCGAACCTCTCCTTCCGACGGCCATGCGCCCCCTCTACTGATGCGCGGCCGCCTAAAGCGGCTCCCCTTTGGGGAGCCGAAGTCGGCGGCTGGTGGGGAACGGGCGCCCAAATCAGAGTGATACGCGAAATGATTTGGACGCCCGTTTGTGCGTGGGGGTTACGGCGGAGCTGGGACGGGGCGGGTATCAGGCAGCGCGGTGCTGGCGGCGGCTTACTCCCTCAGGCTTGCCGCCGCTGACGCGCCGTCAAGCCAGCTCCCCCAGAGGAGGAGCCCAGGAACGGCGGAGCTGTAGCTCAGCGTTCTATGGAAACTAACTGCGGGCCGTAACCTAGCCTCCCTCCTGAGGGAGGTGGCAGGGCGTTAGCCCGCCGAAGCGTCGATTGACGGGACGCCACCCGTCAATTGATGATTCGGTCGCAAGCCATAGCTTGCAGACGGAGAGGAGTAAGCTTCCGTGACCGCGGTGGAGCCTCTGTGCGCTGAGCTCGAGCGATGGGGAGGAGTTAGACCAGCACCCGGCTGCCTCTGAGGAAAGTCGCTCCGGCATCGCAGCCCGGAGAACTCCCTCAGGCACGCCGCTGCGGCGGCGCGCCAGCTCCCCCAGAGGAGGAGCCTAGGAACGGGTGGAGCTGCTTCTCAGCGTTCTATGGAAACTAACTGAGAGCCGTTCCTCTATCAATTTGCGCAGCAGCGCTGCGCCACCACACTTCTTCACTATTCCTTATTCCTTCTTACTTTGCGCGGCCGCAGCCGCGCGCTGCTTCTTCCCTATTCCCTATTCCTTCTTCCTTCGCGCGGCCGCAGCCGCGCTGGGCTGCTGAAACGTCAATTTCCGGTGCAAAGCACCGCAAATTGATGTTTCAGACGCAAGTCACGGCGCAGCCGGGACTTGCAAATTTTCTTTCCTTTCCCTCTTGATTTTTCGACAGGAGCGTGCTATAATCCAAAAGCTGGCTGAAATTTCGATATGCCTCTGTAGCTCAGTTGGTAGAGCAGGGGACTGAAAATCCCCGTGTCGGTGGTTCGATTCCGCCCGGAGGCACCAAAAATCCTGCACGCTTTCGCGTGCGGGATTTTTTTATTGCTCCGGCCGCCTTGTATGGCGCGCTGCCGCGGAGACGGGAACCGGGCCGCGGCATGCCGGACAGGAGCAAAAAACGGCTTTGACTTGAAAAAAACAGGAAAAATTTTACTGTGGACTTGAAAATATCGTAAAAATTTCATATAATTTACGAAAAGAAAGAAAAAGGACGGTGTGGAAATGGCAACCCTGAAGGATATCGCGGCCGAGACGGGAATCTCCGTGTCCACCATCTCGCGCGTGTTGAATCAGGACAAGACGATCAGCGTCACGCCGCAGACACAGCAGCGCATCCTCGACACCGCGCAGCGGCTCGGCTATGTGCCCGTGCGCAGCCGCTCCCGGCAGGAGAGCGACCTCAGCCAGGGCGGGCTGAAAATGGGCATTGCACAGATGTTTGAGCCGGATCAGGTCACCCAGGATCCGTATTATCTCTATATGAAGAACGAGATCGAGAAGGAGTGCTTCGCCAACGGAGTGGAGACGACAACCCTCTTCCGCGGCGAAAACGGAGACTTCGTCGCCCCCGGCGCGGGAAAGCTCGACGGCATCTTCGCCATCGGCAGCTTCACCCCGCAGGAGATCCGCTCCTTTGAGCGCTACACCCGCTTCGTCGTCTTCGTCGACTCCACCCCGGACGACGAGCGCTACTTCGCCGTGGTGCCCAACTTCCACCTCGGCCTGCGGCAGGCCCTCTCCCGCTTTCTCGAGACGGGACACCGGCGCATCGCCTTCCTCGGCAGCCACTACACGCTGCAGAGAACCCACGACTGGCTCCTCGACGCCCGCCTCTACTATTTCCGCAATATTCTGCAGGAGCGGGGCCTCTACGACGAGAGCTTCGTCCTCAACTGCGGCATGACCTCCCCCGACGCCTACCGCGTCCTCTCCGAGGCCCTCTCCCGCTGGACGTCCCGCCCGGACGCCCTCTTCCTCTCCTCCGACGCCATGGTGCAGGGCGCCATGCGCGCCCTCGACGAGGCCGGCGCGCGCGTTCCCGAGGATATCGGCGTCATCGCCTTCAACGACACCCCCAACTCGCAGAACGCCACCCCGCCCCTCTCCGCCATCCGCGTGCTCCAGCACGAGCTGGCCGTCGCCGCCGTCGTCTCCATGCGCCTGTGCCGCGCCGACCAGCGCCACCCGTTCAAGACGGTGGTGCCGTGCCTCTACGTCGAGCGCGGCAGCGTCCTCCCCCGCGGCTGACCGGACAGGAAAATGATTTCTCTTTACGCTTCCAGAAAATTGAAGAGCCTTGCGAAGAGCAGGAAGGATTGCATTGATTTTGTAGTCTTTCCTGCTCTTTTTCGTTGAAAATAGCATGATTTTACGGTTTTAAGTAAATTTTTACAACTTAGCTTGGGTAAAGTTTAGTTAAAAATTTAGTAAAAAGTAATTGAATTTTGGGTAAAACAGTGCTACGATATAGACAGAGGATCCGGATCAGCAAATCCCTGAAAAAAGAGAGGAGAAGGAACATGAAAAACACCCTGTCATGGTGCTCGAAGCTCAGCTTTGGTTTTGGCGGCTTCGGCAAAGACCTCGTGTACGCCATCGTGAGCACCTACTTCATGAAGTACCTCACGGACGTGCGCCTTGTCGACCCGATGTTTGTCGCGGTGCTCTTCGTCGTGGCCCGCATCTGGGATGCGTTCAACGACCCGTTCATGGGCATGATCGTCGACAACACCCGCTCCCGCTGGGGCAAATTCCGCCCCTGGATTCTGATTGGCACGCTGCTCAACGCCGTCGTCCTCGTTCTTCTGTATCTGGACGTCGACCTGCCCGCCACCCAGTACGCCATCTATGTCGGCATTATGTATCTGCTCTGGGGCATGACGTACACCGTCATGGACATTCCCTACTGGAGCATGGTGCCCGCCCTCACGGACAATGAGAACGAGCGCAGCCAGGTCAGCGCCATCCCGCGCTTCTTCGCCAGCATGGCGTGGCTCGTGGTCGGCACCGGCGGCCTGTACATTGTCAAGTATCTCGGCAACGGAGACGACGTCTTCGGCTACTCGCGCTTTGCCATGGCCATCGCGATTGTCTTCATCGTCACCATCCTCCTCACCGTCACCCAGACGAAGGAGCGCGTCGTCGCCACCAGCGGCACCGGCCAGAAGACGAGCGTCAAGGGCATGCTCCGCGTGCTCGGCAAGAACGATCAGGTGCTCGTCGTGCTCGGCATCGCCCTCTTCTTCAACATGGCCTACCAGCTCTCCAACTCCTTCGCCCTGTACTACTTTGAGTATGTCTGCGGCGTGAAGGAGGCTCTCTACGCGACGTATACCGGCGTGGCCGGCATTGCCCAGATGGGCGCGCTCGCCGTCTTCCCCACGCTCGCGAAGTACATTAACAAGCGCATTGTGTTCATCCTCTCCACCGTCATCTCGCCGATCGGCTTCGTGGCCCTGCTGCTCGTGGGCTACATCGCTCCCCAGAACATCATTCTCGTGGGCGTGTGCAGCGCCATCGTCAACATCGGCATCGGCTTCATGCTCGTGCTCGTCACCGTCATCCTCTCCGAGGCCGTCGACTACGGCGAGTTCAAGCTCGGCACCCGCAACGAGAGCATCGTCTTCTCCACCCAGACCTTCGTCGTGAAGTTTGCCGGCGCGTTCAGCGGCTTCATGTCCGCCGCGGGCCTGAAGATCATCGGCTTTGTGCCCAACGAGGTGCAGAGCGAGGGCACGATGATGGGCATGCGCATCATCATGATTGTGCTCCCGGCCATTCTCTCCCTGCTGTGCCTTGTCGTGTACAAGCGCGGCTACCGCCTCAACGACAAGTTCTATCACCACATCCTCGCAGTGCTGCGCGGCGAGGAGGAGCGCACCCCCGAGGAAGCCATCCAGACCAAATAAGCGCGATTGCCGGGCAAAGGACTTTGCTCGCAAAGGGCTTTATGGCCCCTCTCTCCCGGATAAAATGAAACGCACGCCCCCTCTCCGCCGCGCGGGATATCCGGCGGAGAGGGCGGGGCGGCACCAGAAAAAGGAGGAAACCCGTATGCTTCTCGGCGTTGACTATTATCCCGAACAGTGGGACTCCGCTCTGATGGAGGCCGACATGGACCGCATTCTCGAGCTCGGCTGCAACGTGATCCGCATCGGCGAATTCGCCTGGCACCGCATGGAAAAGAAGAAGGGCGAATATGATTTCTCTTACTTCGACGGCGTGATCGCCATGGCCCGCGCCAAGGGCCTGCAGGTGATCTTCGGCACGCCCACGGCCACGCCGCCCGCCTGGCTCATCAAGGAGCACCCCGACATTCTCTCGCAATTCCCGGACGGCTCCCCCCGCGCCTTCGGCGGCCGCCACGTGGCGTGCTACTCGAACCGCCACTATCTCGAGGCCTGCGGCCGCATCATCACGGCCCTCGCCGAGCACTATAAGGACGAGGACGCCATCATCGCCTGGCAGATCGACAACGAGCTCGGCCACGAGGGCAGCGACGTGTGCTGGTGCCCGCGCTGCCGCGACGCCTTCCAGGCTCATCTGGCCGAGGTCTTCGACGGCGACATCGACCGCCTCAACGAGGAATACGGCACGGCCTTCTGGAGCCAGGAGTACAACTCCTTCGACGAGATCCCCCTGCCGAACACGACGATCACCACCCACAACCCCGCCCTGCGCCTGGAGTGGGAGCGCTTCTGCAGCCGCAAGATCGTCGATTTCGCCGCCTTCCAGGCGGAGCTGCTGCACGAGATCATCCCCGGCGCCGTCATCACGCACGACTTCCCCGGCGGCGGCCTGACCAAGCACGTCTCCTATGCCGACGTGGCCTCCTGCCTCGACCGCGTGTCGTACAACAACTACCCCGTGTGGGGCGGCCAGAAGGAGCCCCTGCCCGCGAGCGAGGTCGCCTTCGGCCTCGACTACATGCGCGGCCTGCGCGGCGAGAACTTCTGGATCACCGAGGCCATTATGGGAGCGCAGGGCCACGACGTGACGGGCTTTTTGCCGCGGCCGAACCAGGCCAAGCTCTGGAGCTGGCAGGGCATGGCCCGCGGCTGCGAGGGCCTGATGTACTTCCGCTACCGCGGGGCCACCAAGGGCGCGGAGCAGTTCTGCTACGGCATTCTCGACGCTGACAACGTGCCGCGCCGCCGCTTCTTCGAGGTGCAGAGCTTCTTCCGCGAGGCGAGCGCCTATGAGGACGTGCTGACGGCCCCTGTCAAGGCCGACGCCGCCATCCTCTACGACTACGACTCCCTGGCCTCCTTCCGCATCCAGCAGCAGAGCATCCTGCTCGACTGCGACCGCGAGATGAAGCGGCTGCACGGCGTGCTCTTCTCCGCCGGCCAGACGGTGGACGTTATCCCCGCCTCGCGCGATTTCTCCGGCTACAAGCTGGTGATCGTGCCGAACATGATCGTGACCGACGAGGCCTTCGTGCTGCGCCTGAAGCGCTATGTGGCCGCGGGCGGCTGCGCCGTCGTCACCTACCGCACCGCCGTGAAGGACAGGCGCAACAACCTCACCTTCGGCAAGACGCTGCCCGTGGACTGCGGCGAACTGCTCGGCCTGCACATCGAGGACACCGAGAGCGTGCAGGAGTTCGACTGCATCCCGCTCATCGGCGAGAACGGCAGCGGCACGGCGGGCATCTTCCGCGACATGATCGTCCCCGAGCGCGCCGAGGTGCTCTATCACTACAACGACACGTTCTATCAGCAGTATGCCGCCATCACGCGCAACGAGCTCGGCAGCGGCCGCGCCTACTATCTGGGCACCACGCCGGACGCCGCCATCCTCGGGCAGGTGCTCGGCGAGGCGATGGCCTTCGCGGGCCTGACGGCGGAGCACCTGCCGGACGGCGTGGAGCTCGTCACCCGTGCGAGCGAGCAGCGCACCGTGCGCTTCGTCCTCAACCACAACGAGAAGGCCGTCACCGCGCTGGGCCTGACGCTCGCGCCGTTTGAGGTGCGGGCGGT